>NZ_CP168715.1:0-22856 GCF_044054575.1 Fructilactobacillus frigidiflavus | reverse complement strand
AAATAAGAACGAAAATAAAATATAATAATATTCAACAAATGATGAAAGGAGGGAATACAATATAATGAAAAACACATTAAACAATTTTTCAACTGTCGATGATACTAAGTTAGCAAAAATTACAGGTGGAAAAAGGTTAACCTTTTGGCAATCTTTAGAAGCAGCTACTCATGGTGGATACTATTTTGATAGTAGAGGACGTCTCGTAAAAGCATACTAATATATAAAGAGGTCAAAATTTCTTTTAGAAAAATTGACCTCTTTAATTTTGATAACTAATATAACTTATACTAAAAGTAAGGCCTTAAGAAAGGGGGATAAGATTGAAAGTAATAAAAAATTATTTATACAATATGTCCTATCAAATATTCATACTAATCGTACCATTACTAACAACACCCTATTTAGCTAGAGTATTAGAACCTAAAGGAATTGGAATAGTAACTTTTACCAATTCCATTACGCAATACTTTATTATTTTTGGAAGTATCGGTGTTTCACTGTATGGGAGTAGACAAATCGCATTTGTTAGAGAAGACAAAATGAAATTATCTAAAACATTTTATGATATTTTCTTCTTAAGGCTCATTACTATATTTTTATCATTGATTTTATTCTTTATATTTTTAAGCTTTTTACATAAGTATAAACAATTTTATATTGTACAATCATTTTCAATAATAGCTGCTGCGTTTGATATCTCATGGTTTTTCCAAGGTATAGAGAACTTTAAGGTAACGGTTTTAAGAAACTTTATAATAAAAGTTATTACAATCGTAAGTATTTTCACTTTAGTAAAGACAAGCAATGATCTAGCTTTATATATATTCATTATTTCCATATCTTTATTAATTGGAAATTTATCTCTTTTTCCATATCTAAAAAATAATATTGAAAAGCCTCAATGGAATAATATAAATTTAATAATCCCATTTAAGGGAGCCATGATATTTTTCATTCCTGAAGTAGCAACACAAATATATTTATATGTTAATAAAACAATGTTAGGTATCATAACAAATCCAACTATATCAGGATATTTTGAACAATCTGATAAAATAATAAAAATGTCATTAGCTGTAGTAACATCTATTGGAATGGTTATGCTTCCACATGTTGCAAATGCCCATAAACAAGGAAATCATCAAAGGGTTAAAAATTATCTATATAAAACATTCGAATTTGTAACAATGTTATCTATTCCACTTGCATTTGGAATATCTGCAATAGCTAGTAACCTAGTTTATCTATACCTATCAGATAAATTTTTACAAGTTATTCCCATACTAATGATTGAATCTATAGTAATTATATTAATAGCATGGAGTAATGCTATTGGAATACAATATCTAATGCCAACTGAACAAAATAAGGTATTTAATTACTCTGTTATTTTAGGAGCTATTATAAATATAATTCTAAATTTCCCCTTAATTATTTTATGGGGAGCTATCGGAACTGCAATATCGACAATTATTTCAGAATTAGCTGTAACAATTTATCAAATATGGTCTATCAGAGAACAAATTAATTTAAAAAACTTATTTTCTGATTTTTATAAATATATGTTTTCAGGAATTTTAATGTTTCTAATCGTATTTATTATTAATAAAAATTATGTCCCAACATGGACTCATCTTATGATTGAAATAACAATAGGAATGATTTCATATTCTGTATTATTATTAATTTTAAAACCTAACTTAATTAAAATAATTTTAGATAACTCAAAAAATTTTTTGAAAAATAAATTTAGTTAACATAATCCGTGTTAGCCGAAGTAGCAACACAAAAGCCCCGTAAATCAACGTTTACGAGGCTTTTTCTTTGTGAATGTTTGTGAAGTTTTAAAAGTCCCAAAATCGACCCTATTAGAACGCATGTTTCACAGATTTTTTGTTTGTGAAATTGATTGAAAATAACCAGCTAATTCAAATTAAAATAAGCTAAACATACTTAATAAAAATTAGATATACTTCTTCATTATCAATATAAGTTTTATACTTTTTCCCTCTGTATAAATACTTTCCTTTATGAATTACTTGATCTACTGGATATCTAAAAATTTCCTTATTATTAGCATTCTTAAATATCCCATAGACTTTACCCATAATCCGTCCTCTACCAGACTGGATCCTTTTCCTAAGCTCCTCTTTCATCTCTCTAATTACCCTATAACACTTAAAATTTACCTATAAGTTTAACCTGTTATAGACGATAAAGAAAGATGTAAAAAGGGCATAGGAACTCCGAGATCGCACAAACCACTCTCTCTAGATGGCATCCCTATCAAAATTTTTAAAATTTAAAAAAATTAATATGAATTCCAACTAGAGAAAATCTCATGCCGGCGACGCAATGTCGACTACCAATATTAAGCCTCAATGTCCCCTTGGCTTCCCCTGTACGGCTTTTGTTTTTGTTTAATAGTAGAACGATAACAAACTACATTTGCACAGTGGAATATGGCAGTATCATGCCCCCTATTAAAGGGCATACACCTTCCGCGAACTTGGCTTCTTTAGCTCTCTGGCTGGGCTTCACTATCCACAACAACACGTCGATCCTAACGTGTTTCCCTTATACTGCCTAACAACTCGCATTGCTAGGTTGCCCCAAATTTGCATGGTATGTGCGTGGCTGGGAAGACCGTCTTACTTTCCATGATTGTACCAATCTCAATCAAGAATAAAAAAAGTGAAGTCAGTTAGCTGACTTCACTTTTCCATTGATTTTATATATTACATTGGTTAGAATGTATCTATAGCGATAAGTTGAGCATCACTCTAACTTATCAACAAGGAAAATGTCAGCCGTTTACTGATATCTTCTAAAGTCGTCTGCTGGGGAGCAGGCGCTTTTTTTTTACTCGTATTCAGTTGTTGATTTAAACTTACACTATTAAGAAAATATATGCAACCCCTATCTTAATGCCAATGTAACGGTACTTTTAACCCCCTTAAAACGAATTTTCATGCTATTATTTTCCTGATATATCAACAAAATCGCATGTTTTTTAAACAATTATTTTTAACTAAATTAACTCACAGTTAAAAGGTGAGCTCAAACCATTACAAATAAAGGCTTTGAGGCCAATTTTTAAAAATTATTTTTAACCCCTTAAATTTAGTGAAAATAATTTTAAAAAATACAAAAAAGGAATAAAAATGGACAATTTTTTAAAAGTTTCAGAAATTTCTCAAATTCTTGGAATCAGCAAAGTTACCATTTATAAAAAAATAAAAGATAAGCAATTTAAATCAAAATACGTTAAAAAGATAAATGGCATTACTTTAATAAGCATTGCTGGTATTGATGAATTGAATCGAACTCAGTTGAACAATCAAGATGATTATAAAAGGGAACGATCATTAATTGATACTGAATGGCTAAAAATTGAAAATGAAAAATTACATACTGAAAATGCAAACCTAACTAAACTGTTAGATCAACAGCAAAAACTATCACTATTACTTCAAAACCAAAATAATGATTTAGTTAAGCAGTTAACCACCGTTAAAAGTCAATTAAAAATAACAGACGGAGAATACTCTGACAACAGTGTTTCAGAGCACTTTAAACCACCAGTTAATCAAGTTAAAACCAAAAAACATTGGTTTGAGTTTTGGAAAGATAAAGAAAAATGATGATAATTATTGGTTTACATTTTCAAAATTTAAACTTACAATATAGATACAAATAGAATTGATGTACTTAGTACACAAAAGCCACAGCTAATGGCGTTAGCTGTGGCTTTTTTTATGTGGTTGGTAATTGTCGGCTATTTCTTCCGATCATCGTACCAACTTTTGAAGATAGTTAAAACTACTCCAACGATGATCGGGTATAGAATTGATGTGATCACCTAGTACACCTCCTCACAATTATTTGCGAGAGCCGACTATTTAATAGTAGCATGAATAAATTAATTAAAACCAAAAAATAGGCCAAAGTTGTTTTAACTTTGATCTATTTTTTGGTTCAAGGGTTTTGAACTTGTTTTTATGAATTATTATTTACGAAGTAAATAATAATGAATGCTTTTGAACTTAGAATTAAATTTAGCCCAGCAGAAACGACAAGTGAAGAGCTGGAAAATTTAATTCGTTGACTATTCGTTTTTAAAAAATTATAAGTCTAAAGACGCATAATTTTTGTTGAATAGTGCCGTTTGATTTTACTCGTTTTGAACATTTATGTAATAAAATGTGAAGAGTAAAATGCACTTGACCTTAGCCTCGCAGAGCCACCTTTTTCTGGCTTGCCGGAAAAAATATAGGTGGCTACATAATTATCCGAAAACCCAGAAATTAAGTAACTATAAACGCTACAACGTAGCTATATCAAGGGTTTTAGCTATTTTCATAAAAAGACCCTATTTATATACGGAAATATTATAAAGTTTCAAAAATACCGTAATAACAGGGTCTTTTTTCATAATTTAGGGTCTTTTAACCAAAAAATGATATAATCGGAAAAAGTAAAAAATTACTAAATTACCGAAAGGCAGGGTCTTTTAATAAAATGGACGTTACAGCAACTGTTGATGTAAAAAATGCTAGTTTTAAGGGCATTTCTTTACACGTAAAACATGATAAGAATTTAAATCATTCAAATAAAGACATTGATTTTGATAAAACAAAATTCAATGTTTCAGAAACATTAATTAGTTTTGACGAGATCAAAAAAATAGAAAATGATTTGTTTAAATCTGAATTTAGCGAATACAACGAAAAGCAAAAAGCTAGTGGCCATAAATCAAGAATGAAAAAAGATGTTCATCAATATGTCATGGATAAAAGTCAATCTTTTGATAAAACCGTAGTAGCTACTTTTGCTAATAAACAAATTCAAGATAAGTTATTAGAGGGTAAATCTGAAGAAGAAAAAAATCGGATTCTAGAACTAGAAAGTAAAGCACTTGCTGACTATGCCAAAAATTTCAATGAACGTAATGTAAATATACAAATAGCTAAATACATTACTAATGTTGATGAAAGTACCCCACATGTCCATGCACAAATCATTGGTGCTGGAGATAGAAGCGAAAAGGGTAAATTGAGTATTAGCTTTAGTAACATGATTAAACGGGCTTACAGGGAAAATAACAACGGTAATACAGTTACTGATAGCCGACAAGCTTTAAGTTGGTGGCGTAAAAAAGAAGATCAAGCTTTAGTAGATAGTTTCAATAAGTTTTTATCGCCTGAATTAGGCATAGATTTCAATTTATATCGTACAGGGGAACATATTGCTGATTTTGATAGTTATAAACGTATAAAAGAAGTAAACGAACATGATAAGGCATTAGAGTACATTGATGAGATTAAATACTATGATCCTAATCATGTTGTAGACAAGCCACTACTCGTTCCAATTATTGAAAAAAGTGATGAAGAAATCGAAAAAGAATTGTATAAAGATAATTTTTACACCATGTTTCCAAGCATTGTTCATATGAAAAATATCCCTCTTGATCCTAAAGAAAATAAAGTTCTAAAAGAGAATATCAATAATCGAAAAGAACTTAGAAAAGAATTAGAAGATTTAGCACAAAAAGAAAATGATATCCCAAAATTTAATCATCATAAGAATAAAAAGACTGAAAAAAGTAGCAAAACTAATTTCGAAGAACGTGCATATATCATAAATGATAATGGGAAAGTTACTTTTAAAGACCAAATCAAAAAAAATGATGATGGTGATTTATTATTTAAAGAAGAAAAAAAAGAGCCTATATCAACAGATACAGGCATGAAACAACATCTTATGCTAGGAATTAGATATTTAAGAGATGTAGCACGAAAATTAAGAGAAAAGGTCCAAGCAGAACTACTTGAGATGAAAAAAAGATTAGAAAAGAAAGAAAAAGAGCTCAATGAACGTTCTGAGAAACTTGATAAAAGAGCAGAAACGCTTAATGCTCAAGCTACCCAAGTTAAAAACGATCAGAGAGCACTTAAAAATGCTTCTAGTCAAAAATTAAAGGAAATCAATCGTAGAAACACTAGAGATTATGGTCCATCACTTTAATATAGATGAAAAATAATTATCTACCACTTAAAGTAAAAAATAAGAAATGATAAAAATTACGAAGACGTCTATTACCAACATATATATTCAAAATCATCACTCCAAACTAAAAATATTTTAAGGAATACATTAACATGAATTTATCAGAAAAAATAAAAAAAGCAAGGATTGAAAAAAATTTAACACAAGAAACTTTAGCTAAAAAAATAAATGTATCAAGAAAAACACTATCTGCATGGGAAAACGATAGATCAAACCCTGACATAGAAAGTATAAAAAGCATTTCTAATATTTTAGATAAAGATATTTCCTATTTTATTGGTAGTGACATAAATGATAAAAAAAATAAAATAAATGTTTATTTAAACATATCTAATGTAATATTAGTATTCATAAATTTAATTAATTTAACATTACCATTTACTATTAGAGGACTAACCATAATAGATATTTCAATGATAATTTTATTATTAATATCAAACAAAAAATATAATAATAAAGCAAAAAATAAATTAGTTTACAAAAAGTGCATAATAATTTCAATTTTTATATTATTGTTTATATTCGAAACTCATCACTTATTAGTAGTAATAAATGAAATATCAGCTGAAGGTATTTTAGCAGTAATAATAAAAACAATAATTGTAATAACTAATATTTCATTGGTTATTAATTACTTAGAGAGAATTAACTTGTAACAATTAATAGACACATTGAAAAGGCTGTATAACAACGTTATACAGCCTTTTTGTAACCCTTAAAATTAGTACCAATTGGAATATGTAACTAATTATAGATACAAAAATCGTTTATCTTTCATAAAATTAAATTTATAAAAAAAATTTATGGAGGTTGAAATGAAATTCAAATACATAAGTCAAGTAGATGAACAAGATTGTGGTGCATCCTGTTTATGTATGATTACTGAAACATTCGGAAAATCAATTTCAATAGCAAAAATAAGAGGATTAGCTAAAACTAACCTTGGAGGTACTACTGCTCTAGGATTAAAAAAAGCAGCAGAAAAATTAGATTTTAAAGTGACCGCAGCGAAAGCTGATGAATCATTATTTAAAAACGATGATTTACCCTTTCCTTTTATAGTTCATGTTAGAAAAGAAGTAGATAACAATATCTTAGAACATTACTATGTCGTATATAAAAAATCTAAGAACTATGTATACATAGCAGATCCAGATCCTAGCGTTAAAAAAATAAAAATGAAGTATGCTGATTTCTTCAAAGAATGGACTGGCATAGTTATTTTTATGACACCAAATGCTGAATTTAAAAAAAGCAAAGAAACTAAAAACAATTTAATATCTTTTTTACCATTGATTTTTAAACAAAGAGGAATAGTGGTAAATATCGTTATAGCATCTGTATTTATTACATTAATAAGTATAGTTGGCTCTTATTTCATTCAATTACTAATTGATGATTACATTCCCAATAATATGAAAAGTACGCTTGAAATTGTAAGTATAGGTTTAATAATTGCATATATTTTTCAACAAATCATGGAATATGTTGAAAAATATCTATTGATAATTCTCGGACAAAGACTATCCATAGATTTAATTCTTTCGTACATCAAACATATATTTACACTGCCAATGGAATTTTTTTATACAAGAAAAGTAGGAGAAATAACCTCAAGATTTAATGATGCAAATAAAATAATTGATGCAATTGCAAGTTCTATATTATCTGCAATATTAGACGTAGGAATTGTAATAATAATGTCTTTTGTTTTGCTTAGTTATAACAGTAATATGTTTTTTATATCGATAACCTCAATCCCTGTCTATATATTAATAATTTGTATATTCGCAAAACCACTAAATAAACTGAACAAAGAATCAATGGAATCAGGATCAAAACTAGAGTCATCAATTATAGAAAATATCTCAGGAATTGAAACAATTAAAGCATTAGGCGCAGAAGAAAAAAGTTATTCCAAAATAGATACTAGGTATGTTGACTTTTTAAAAAAATCATTTTCAACTGCACAATTAACAATCATACAAGAATCGATTAAAAGCTTTTTTAAGTTGTTTTTCGAAGTCATTATTTTATGGTATGGAGCTAACTTAGTTATTAAAAACAAATTATCTATTGGTGAATTAATGGCTTATAATTCCCTTTTAATTTACTTTACAAACCCATTGCAGTCAATTATAGGACTACAGGGTAAAATTCAAACAGCCTTAGTTGCTGCACACAGACTAAATGAAATATATGATATTCCTTCAGAGTTTAGTAGTAGTGTACAAAAAGTTACTAATAAAGAATTAGACATATACTTTAATGATATTAGTTTTGAATATCAATATAATATGCCCATATTAAATGATTTCTCATTGCAAATTAAAAGCAACGAAAAAATTGCATTAGTTGGATTTAGTGGATCAGGTAAATCAACCCTAGCTAAATTACTAGTTAGATTTTTCGAATTAGATAAAGACAGCGGTAGCATTTTAATAAATGATACCAATATAAAATATATCGAAAAACAAAGTCTTAGAAATTTAGTTACTTACGTTCCGCAAGAACCACAACTTTTTAGTGGAACAATTATAGAGAATTTATTGCTTGGAGCAGACGAAAACACAACATTTGAAGATGTCATTTGGGCAACTAATGTAGCAAATATTAAAGATGATATTGAAAAACTAAGTAATGGATTTAATACTATTATTTCAGAAAGCGGAAGCCTTTCAGGAGGACAAAAGCAGCGTATAGAATTAGCCAGAGCTTTATTAAAAAAATCAAAGGTACTAGTTTTAGATGAATCAACTAGCAACTTAGACTTATCTACTGAGAAAACGATTATAAATAATTTGATGAAATTAAAAAATAAAACAATTATTTTTGTGGCTCATAGAATAGCTATAGCAGAAAATGTAAACAAAGTTGCAATGTTAGATAATGGTAAATTAGTCGCTTTAGGATCACACAATGAATTACTTAGATCTAACAATCTTTATAAGAAATTAGTTAACAAGTAGGAGTATTAGTTCATGTTCAATAAAAATATATTAGAAAGCTCTGAATTTTATAATAAACGTTATGGAAATTTTGCGACAAAATTAATTTATCCAATGTTAGTATTTTTTGTATTAATTTTACTATTATCAATTTTTACAACTAAAGAAATAACAGTTAAATCTATAGGAACTATATATCCTAAAAAATCATTAGCAATCATTCAATCAACAAGTAATAATCAAATTATTAAAAATAATATGAAAGAAAATAAAGAAGTTTCAAAAAATGATACATTAATAAAATTTAATAATACTGATTTAAAAAGTGCTAATAATTTAGTGAATTCAAAGATGAATAAAACGGTTTCTCGTCTGGAAGCATTACAAGATTTGAAAAATAGTGTTCTACAAAACCAAAACCTACTTTATTCTGATGTATACGGATACTCTAGCAAATATGAGGACTATAAAGAACAATTATCAGAATTAAATTTATCATCTCAACAAAGAAATTCTGATATTAAAAATAGTGGTGCAGAAGACATACAAAAAAACACCGATACCTATATATCCAATAAATTATTAAATACTAAACAATTATCATTGAAATACAAAATGCTAGAATCCATAAATCAAGAAATATCTGAAGTTGATGATAATTTAGCAGAACTTAGCGACAAAAATACAAATGTAAAAACTGAAAATGATAAGCAAATAATAAAATCTCCCGCTAGTGGTATATTACATTTAAAAAATTCAAAATATAAAATGAGCTATTTTCCATTGGGAACAGATATTGCTGAAATTTATCCAAAATTAAAAAACAATACTCCATTGACAGTAGAATTTTTTATACCAACTTACAGTCTAAACAATATAAAAGTAGGACAAAAAATGAAATTCAAAGGATCACAACAAGGTCCAAAGCCAATATTTATAGATGGTAAAATCAAGCAAATTGATAGTGCTGCAACTGAAACAAAGCAAGGAAACTTTTATAAAGTAATAGCTTCAATCAATCCTAACCATAAAGATTATTCAAACATCAGGTATGGAATGACAGGAAACATATCAGTAATAACTGGTAAAAAAACTTGGTTTAATTATATAAAAGACTTGATTTATAAATGATAAACAACATTAATAACTAGGAGAATAAAAAATGAATTTTTGTTTTTTGAAAAATTTATCAATAATAAAAGATGAAACACTCACTTTTATTATTGGAGGAAACAATTTAGGGGAAAATATAAGAAAAGAACGTTTAAATCTAGGCTTTTCCCAAGAAAAAATCGCTGAACATTTAAATACATCACAAAGTTTAATTTCAAAATATGAAATGGGACATAGAATCCCAGATGTATACACTTTATTAGAAATCAGCAAACTATGTAAATTATCGATTGAGGAGCTTTTATAACGAATTGGAATAAAAATAACTAGAAAAATAAAATATAATAATATTCAACAAATCATATAAGGAGGTGCTTTAAAATTATGAAATTAGAAAATGTTGTGTTATTAAAAAAAGAAGAGTTAAGTGATATTAATGGTGGCTGGTCTAGAACAGGATTTATGATTGCAGGAGCATTTGGTGTCCCAGGAGTAGCAGCATATTCACTTTACCAATTTGGTATGGATCAAGGATATAGAAATAATAGACGTTAGTTAATAGGAGATTAAAATGAAAAATTTTGCAGAATTAAATAATAACGAGTTGAGTGAAATCAAAGGTGGATTTATTCCTGCACTTATTGGTGCAGGTGCTGCAGTTGGAGCACTAGGATTAGGAATTTATAATGCAGGATATGCTGCAGGAAAAGATAGAGCCTTAGCTGGCAAGAGACGATGAGAAATTTTTTAGTAATTCTTCAGCTATTAACTCTAACTGCTTCACTAATTTTGGTGATTTTAATAAATTTAAGTGATCAACATAAGATTTACTTTTCTTCATACTCAACATTAAATCAATTATTCAATATATCAATGTTAATTCAATTTGTTTTAGTAATTATTTCTTTATTAAAGTATAAAAACTAAGTCATTAATTAATGGAGATGTTAAATTATGAATTACGAACAGATGAAAAATAATACAAAAGAACTGTCAAACAATAAATTATTAAATATAAATGGTGGAAAATATATAATGCCAATTTCCCCAGCTGGATTTAATTTGACCTGGCAAACTGTTCATAGATATTTTAAATAGTAATCAAATTAGACTATTTAAGGAAAATTTTATAATGAAAACTTATTATACAGGCGGTCTCTGGAGTCTGGATGCTGGAATAAGTTTATTAATAAGATTCCAATCTAAAAATCATTAGTTAAAAAATAATAGGCGTCTTGAAATTAATTTCGAGATGCCTATTATTTTTTTGTTTATATGACAAATTGGAATAAAAATAAGAACGAAAATAAAATATAATAATATTCAACAAATGATGAAAGGAGGGAATACAATATAATGAAAAACACATTAAACAATTTTTCAACTGTCGATGATACTAAGTTAGCAAAAATTACAGGTGGAAAAAGGTTAACCTTTTGGCAATCTTTAGAAGCAGCTACTCATGGTGGATACTATTTTGATAGTAGAGGACGTCTCGTAAAAGCATACTAATATATAAAGAGGTCAAAATTTCTTTTAGAAAAATTGACCTCTTTAATTTTGATAACTAATATAACTTATACTAAAAGTAAGGCCTTAAGAAAGGGGGATAAGATTGAAAGTAATAAAAAATTATTTATACAATATGTCCTATCAAATATTCATACTAATCGTACCATTACTAACAACACCCTATTTAGCTAGAGTATTAGAACCTAAAGGAATTGGAATAGTAACTTTTACCAATTCCATTACGCAATACTTTATTATTTTTGGAAGTATCGGTGTTTCACTGTATGGGAGTAGACAAATCGCATTTGTTAGAGAAGACAAAATGAAATTATCTAAAACATTTTATGATATTTTCTTCTTAAGGCTCATTACTATATTTTTATCATTGATTTTATTCTTTATATTTTTAAGCTTTTTACATAAGTATAAACAATTTTATATTGTACAATCATTTTCAATAATAGCTGCTGCGTTTGATATCTCATGGTTTTTCCAAGGTATAGAGAACTTTAAGGTAACGGTTTTAAGAAACTTTATAATAAAAGTTATTACAATCGTAAGTATTTTCACTTTAGTAAAGACAAGCAATGATCTAGCTTTATATATATTCATTATTTCCATATCTTTATTAATTGGAAATTTATCTCTTTTTCCATATCTAAAAAATAATATTGAAAAGCCTCAATGGAATAATATAAATTTAATAATCCCATTTAAGGGAGCCATGATATTTTTCATTCCTGAAGTAGCAACACAAATATATTTATATGTTAATAAAACAATGTTAGGTATCATAACAAATCCAACTATATCAGGATATTTTGAACAATCTGATAAAATAATAAAAATGTCATTAGCTGTAGTAACATCTATTGGAATGGTTATGCTTCCACATGTTGCAAATGCCCATAAACAAGGAAATCATCAAAGGGTTAAAAATTATCTATATAAAACATTCGAATTTGTAACAATGTTATCTATTCCACTTGCATTTGGAATATCTGCAATAGCTAGTAACCTAGTTTATCTATACCTATCAGATAAATTTTTACAAGTTATTCCCATACTAATGATTGAATCTATAGTAATTATATTAATAGCATGGAGTAATGCTATTGGAATACAATATCTAATGCCAACTGAACAAAATAAGGTATTTAATTACTCTGTTATTTTAGGAGCTATTATAAATATAATTCTAAATTTCCCCTTAATTATTTTATGGGGAGCTATCGGAACTGCAATATCGACAATTATTTCAGAATTAGCTGTAACAATTTATCAAATATGGTCTATCAGAGAACAAATTAATTTAAAAAACTTATTTTCTGATTTTTATAAATATATGTTTTCAGGAATTTTAATGTTTCTAATCGTATTTATTATTAATAAAAATTATGTCCCAACATGGACTCATCTTATGATTGAAATAACAATAGGAATGATTTCATATTCTGTATTATTATTAATTTTAAAACCTAACTTAATTAAAATAATTTTAGATAACTCAAAAAATTTTTTGAAAAATAAATTTAGTTAACATAATCCGTGTTAGCCGAAGTAGCAACACAAAAGCCCCGTAAATCAACGTTTACGAGGCTTTTTCTTTGTGAATGTTTGTGAAGTTTTAAAAGTCCCAAAATCGACCCTATTAGAACGCATGTTTCACAGATTTTTTGTTTGTGAAATTGATTGAAAATAACCAGCTAATTCAAATTAAAATAAGCTAAACATACTTAATAAAAATTAGATATACTTCTTCATTATCAATATAAGTTTTATACTTTTTCCCTCTGTATAAATACTTTCCTTTATGAATTACTTGATCTACTGGATATCTAAAAATTTCCTTATTATTAGCATTCTTAAATATCCCATAGACTTTACCCATAATCCGTCCTCTACCAGACTGGATCCTTTTCCTAAGCTCCTCTTTCATCTCTCTAATTACCCTATAACACTTAAAATTTACCTATAAGTTTAACCTGTTATAGACGATAAAGAAAGATGTAAAAAGGGCATAGGAACTCCGAGATCGCACAAACCACTCTCTCTAGATGGCATCCCTATCAAAATTTTTAAAATTTAAAAAAATTAATATGAATTCCAACTAGAGAAAATCTCATGCCGGCGACGCAATGTCGACTACCAATATTAAGCCTCAATGTCCCCTTGGCTTCCCCTGTACGGCTTTTGTTTTTGTTTAATAGTAGAACGATAACAAACTACATTTGCACAGTGGAATATGGCAGTATCATGCCCCCTATTAAAGGGCATACACCTTCCGCGAACTTGGCTTCTTTAGCTCTCTGGCTGGGCTTCACTATCCACAACAACACGTCGATCCTAACGTGTTTCCCTTATACTGCCTAACAACTCGCATTGCTAGGTTGCCCCAAATTTGCATGGTATGTGCGTGGCTGGGAAGACCGTCTTACTTTCCATGATTGTACCAATCTCAATCAAGAATAAAAAAAGTGAAGTCAGTTAGCTGACTTCACTTTTCCATTGATTTTATATATTACATTGGTTAGAATGTATCTATAGCGATAAGTTGAGCATCACTCTAACTTATCAACAAGGAAAATGTCAGCCGTTTACTGATATCTTCTAAAGTCGTCTGCTGGGGAGCAGGCGCTTTTTTTTTACTCGTATTCAGTTGTTGATTTAAACTTACACTATTAAGAAAATATATGCAACCCCTATCTTAATGCCAATGTAACGGTACTTTTAACCCCCTTAAAACGAATTTTCATGCTATTATTTTCCTGATATATCAACAAAATCGCATGTTTTTTAAACAATTATTTTTAACTAAATTAACTCACAGTTAAAAGGTGAGCTCAAACCATTACAAATAAAGGCTTTGAGGCCAATTTTTAAAAATTATTTTTAACCCCTTAAATTTAGTGAAAATAATTTTAAAAAATACAAAAAAGGAATAAAAATGGACAATTTTTTAAAAGTTTCAGAAATTTCTCAAATTCTTGGAATCAGCAAAGTTACCATTTATAAAAAAATAAAAGATAAGCAATTTAAATCAAAATACGTTAAAAAGATAAATGGCATTACTTTAATAAGCATTGCTGGTATTGATGAATTGAATCGAACTCAGTTGAACAATCAAGATGATTATAAAAGGGAACGATCATTAATTGATACTGAATGGCTAAAAATTGAAAATGAAAAATTACATACTGAAAATGCAAACCTAACTAAACTGTTAGATCAACAGCAAAAACTATCACTATTACTTCAAAACCAAAATAATGATTTAGTTAAGCAGTTAACCACCGTTAAAAGTCAATTAAAAATAACAGACGGAGAATACTCTGACAACAGTGTTTCAGAGCACTTTAAACCACCAGTTAATCAAGTTAAAACCAAAAAACATTGGTTTGAGTTTTGGAAAGATAAAGAAAAATGATGATAATTATTGGTTTACATTTTCAAAATTTAAACTTACAATATAGATACAAATAGAATTGATGTACTTAGTACACAAAAGCCACAGCTAATGGCGTTAGCTGTGGCTTTTTTTATGTGGTTGGTAATTGTCGGCTATTTCTTCCGATCATCGTACCAACTTTTGAAGATAGTTAAAACTACTCCAACGATGATCGGGTATAGAATTGATGTGATCACCTAGTACACCTCCTCACAATTATTTGCGAGAGCCGACTATTTAATAGTAGCATGAATAAATTAATTAAAACCAAAAAATAGGCCAAAGTTGTTTTAACTTTGATCTATTTTTTGGTTCAAGGGTTTTGAACTTGTTTTTATGAATTATTATTTACGAAGTAAATAATAATGAATGCTTTTGAACTTAGAATTAAATTTAGCCCAGCAGAAACGACAAGTGAAGAGCTGGAAAATTTAATTCGTTGACTATTCGTTTTTAAAAAATTATAAGTCTAAAGACGCATAATTTTTGTTGAATAGTGCCGTTTGATTTTACTCGTTTTGAACATTTATGTAATAAAATGTGAAGAGTAAAATGCACTTGACCTTAGCCTCGCAGAGCCACCTTTTTCTGGCTTGCCGGAAAAAATATAGGTGGCTACATAATTATCCGAAAACCCAGAAATTAAGTAACTATAAACGCTACAACGTAGCTATATCAAGGGTTTTAGCTATTTTCATAAAAAGACCCTATTTATATACGGAAATATTATAAAGTTTCAAAAATACCGTAATAACAGGGTCTTTTTTCATAATTTAGGGTCTTTTAACCAAAAAATGATATAATCGGAAAAAGTAAAAAATTACTAAATTACCGAAAGGCAGGGTCTTTTAATAAAATGGACGTTACAGCAACTGTTGATGTAAAAAATGCTAGTTTTAAGGGCATTTCTTTACACGTAAAACATGATAAGAATTTAAATCATTCAAATAAAGACATTGATTTTGATAAAACAAAATTCAATGTTTCAGAAACATTAATTAGTTTTGACGAGATCAAAAAAATAGAAAATGATTTGTTTAAATCTGAATTTAGCGAATACAACGAAAAGCAAAAAGCTAGTGGCCATAAATCAAGAATGAAAAAAGATGTTCATCAATATGTCATGGATAAAAGTCAATCTTTTGATAAAACCGTAGTAGCTACTTTTGCTAATAAACAAATTCAAGATAAGTTATTAGAGGGTAAATCTGAAGAAGAAAAAAATCGGATTCTAGAACTAGAAAGTAAAGCACTTGCTGACTATGCCAAAAATTTCAATGAACGTAATGTAAATATACAAATAGCTAAATACATTACTAATGTTGATGAAAGTACCCCACATGTCCATGCACAAATCATTGGTGCTGGAGATAGAAGCGAAAAGGGTAAATTGAGTATTAGCTTTAGTAACATGATTAAACGGGCTTACAGGGAAAATAACAACGGTAATACAGTTACTGATAGCCGACAAGCTTTAAGTTGGTGGCGTAAAAAAGAAGATCAAGCTTTAGTAGATAGTTTCAATAAGTTTTTATCGCCTGAATTAGGCATAGATTTCAATTTATATCGTACAGGGGAACATATTGCTGATTTTGATAGTTATAAACGTATAAAAGAAGTAAACGAACATGATAAGGCATTAGAGTACATTGATGAGATTAAATACTATGATCCTAATCATGTTGTAGACAAGCCACTACTCGTTCCAATTATTGAAAAAAGTGATGAAGAAATCGAAAAAGAATTGTATAAAGATAATTTTTACACCATGTTTCCAAGCATTGTTCATATGAAAAATATCCCTCTTGATCCTAAAGAAAATAAAGTTCTAAAAGAGAATATCAATAATCGAAAAGAACTTAGAAAAGAATTAGAAGATTTAGCACAAAAAGAAAATGATATCCCAAAATTTAATCATCATAAGAATAAAAAGACTGAAAAAAGTAGCAAAACTAATTTCGAAGAACGTGCATATATCATAAATGATAATGGGAAAGTTACTTTTAAAGACCAAATCAAAAAAAATGATGATGGTGATTTATTATTTAAAGAAGAAAAAAAAGAGCCTATATCAACAGATACAGGCATGAAACAACATCTTATGCTAGGAATTAGATATTTAAGAGATGTAGCACGAAAATTAAGAGAAAAGGTCCAAGCAGAACTACTTGAGATGAAAAAAAGATTAGAAAAGAAAGAAAAAGAGCTCAATGAACGTTCTGAGAAACTTGATAAAAGAGCAGAAACGCTTAATGCTCAAGCTACCCAAGTTAAAAACGATCAGAGAGCACTTAAAAATGCTTCTAGTCAAAAATTAAAGGAAATCAATCGTAGAAACACTAGAGATTATGGTCCATCACTTTAATATAGATGAAAAATAATTATCTACCACTTAAAGTAAAAAATAAGAAATGATAAAAATTACGAAGACGTCTATTACCAACATATATATTCAAAATCATCACTCCAAACTAAAAATATTTTAAGGAATACATTAACATGAATTTATCAGAAAAAATAAAAAAAGCAAGGATTGAAAAAAATTTAACACAAGAAACTTTAGCTAAAAAAATAAATGTATCAAGAAAAACACTATCTGCATGGGAAAACGATAGATCAAACCCTGACATAGAAAGTATAAAAAGCATTTCTAATATTTTAGATAAAGATATTTCCTATTTTATTGGTAGTGACATAAATGATAAAAAAAATAAAATAAATGTTTATTTAAACATATCTAATGTAATATTAGTATTCATAAATTTAATTAATTTAACATTACCATTTACTATTAGAGGACTAACCATAATAGATATTTCAATGATAATTTTATTATTAATATCAAACAAAAAATATAATAATAAAGCAAAAAATAAATTAGTTTACAAAAAGTGCATAATAATTTCAATTTTTATATTATTGTTTATATTCGAAACTCATCACTTATTAGTAGTAATAAATGAAATATCAGCTGAAGGTATTTTAGCAGTAATAATAAAAACAATAATTGTAATAACTAATATTTCATTGGTTATTAATTACTTAGAGAGAATTAACTTGTAACAATTAATAGACACATTGAAAAGGCTGTATAACAACGTTATACAGCCTTTTTGTAACCCTTAAAATTAGTACCAATTGGAATATGTAACTAATTATAGATACAAAAATCGTTTATCTTTCATAAAATTAAATTTATAAAAAAAATTTATGGAGGTTGAAATGAAATTCAAATACATAAGTCAAGTAGATGAACAAGATTGTGGTGCATCCTGTTTATGTATGATTACTGAAACATTCGGAAAATCAATTTCAATAGCAAAAATAAGAGGATTAGCTAAAACTAACCTTGGAGGTACTACTGCTCTAGGATTAAAAAAAGCAGCAGAAAAATTAGATTTTAAAGTGACCGCAGCGAAAGCTGATGAATCATTATTTAAAAACGATGATTTACCCTTTCCTTTTATAGTTCATGTTAGAAAAGAAGTAGATAACAATATCTTAGAACATTACTATGTCGTATATAAAAAATCTAAGAACTATGTATACATAGCAGATCCAGATCCTAGCGTTAAAAAAATAAAAATGAAGTATGCTGATTTCTTCAAAGAATGGACTGGCATAGTTATTTTTATGACACCAAATGCTGAATTTAAAAAAAGCAAAGAAACTAAAAACAATTTAATATCTTTTTTACCATTGATTTTTAAACAAAGAGGAATAGTGGTAAATATCGTTATAGCATCTGTATTTATTACATTAATAAGTATAGTTGGCTCTTATTTCATTCAATTACTAATTGATGATTACATTCCCAATAATATGAAAAGTACGCTTGAAATTGTAAGTATAGGTTTAATAATTGCATATATTTTTCAACAAATCATGGAATATGTTGAAAAATATCTATTGATAATTCTCGGACAAAGACTATCCATAGATTTAATTCTTTCGTACATCAAACATATATTTACACTGCCAATGGAATTTTTTTATACAAGAAAAGTAGGAGAAATAACCTCAAGATTTAATGATGCAAATAAAATAATTGATGCAATTGCAAGTTCTATATTATCTGCAATATTAGACGTAGGAATTGTAATAATAATGTCTTTTGTTTTGCTTAGTTATAACAGTAATATGTTTTTTATATCGATAACCTCAATCCCTGTCTATATATTAATAATTTGTATATTCGCAAAACCACTAAATAAACTGAACAAAGAATCAATGGAATCAGGATCAAAACTAGAGTCATCAATTATAGAAAATATCTCAGGAATTGAAACAATTAAAGCATTAGGCGCAGAAGAAAAAAGTTATTCCAAAATAGATACTAGGTATGTTGACTTTTTAAAAAAATCATTTTCAACTGCACAATTAACAATCATACAAGAATCGATTAAAAGCTTTTTTAAGTTGTTTTTCGAAGTCATTATTTTATGGTATGGAGCTAACTTAGTTATTAAAAACAAATTATCTATTGGTGAATTAATGGCTTATAATTCCCTTTTAATTTACTTTACAAACCCATTGCAGTCAATTATAGGACTACAGGGTAAAATTCAAACAGCCTTAGTTGCTGCACACAGACTAAATGAAATATATGATATTCCTTCAGAGTTTAGTAGTAGTGTACAAAAAGTTACTAATAAAGAATTAGACATATACTTTAATGATATTAGTTTTGAATATCAATATAATATGCCCATATTAAATGATTTCTCATTGCAAATTAAAAGCAACGAAAAAATTGCATTAGTTGGATTTAGTGGATCAGGTAAATCAACCCTAGCTAAATTACTAGTTAGATTTTTCGAATTAGATAAAGACAGCGGTAGCATTTTAATAAATGATACCAATATAAAATATATCGAAAAACAAAGTCTTAGAAATTTAGTTACTTACGTTCCGCAAGAACCACAACTTTTTAGTGGAACAATTATAGAGAATTTATTGCTTGGAGCAGACGAAAACACAACATTTGAAGATGTCATTTGGGCAACTAATGTAGCAAATATTAAAGATGATATTGAAAAACTAAGTAATGGATTTAATACTATTATTTCAGAAAGCGGAAGCCTTTCAGGAGGACAAAAGCAGCGTATAGAATTAGCCAGAGCTTTATTAAAAAAATCAAAGGTACTAGTTTTAGATGAATCAACTAGCAACTTAGACTTATCTACTGAGAAAACGATTATAAATAATTTGATGAAATTAAAAAATAAAACAATTATTTTTGTGGCTCATAGAATAGCTATAGCAGAAAATGTAAACAAAGTTGCAATGTTAGATAATGGTAAATTAGTCGCTTTAGGATCACACAATGAATTACTTAGATCTAACAATCTTTATAAGAAATTAGTTAACAAGTAGGAGTATTAGTTCATGTTCAATAAAAATATATTAGAAAGCTCTGAATTTTATAATAAACGTTATGGAAATTTTGCGACAAAATTAATTTATCCAATGTTAGTATTTTTTGTATTAATTTTACTATTATCAATTTTTACAACTAAAGAAATAACAGTTAAATCTATAGGAACTATATATCCTAAAAAATCATTAGCAATCATTCAATCAACAAGTAATAATCAAATTATTAAAAATAATATGAAAGAAAATAAAGAAGTTTCAAAAAATGATACATTAATAAAATTTAATAATACTGATTTAAAAAGTGCTAATAATTTAGTGAATTCAAAGATGAATAAAACGGTTTCTCGTCTGGAAGCATTACAAGATTTGAAAAATAGTGTTCTACAAAACCAAAACCTACTTTATTCTGATGTATACGGATACTCTAGCAAATATGAGGACTATAAAGAACAATTATCAGAATTAAATTTATCATCTCAACAAAGAAATTCTGATATTAAAAATAGTGGTGCAGAAGACATACAAAAAAACACCGATACCTATATATCCAATAAATTATTAAATACTAAACAATTATCATTGAAATACAAAATGCTAGAATCCATAAATCAAGAAATATCTGAAGTTGATGATAATTTAGCAGAACTTAGCGACAAAAATACAAATGTAAAAACTGAAAATGATAAGCAAATAATAAAATCTCCCGCTAGTGGTATATTACATTTAAAAAATTCAAAATATAAAATGAGCTATTTTCCATTGGGAACAGATATTGCTGAAATTTATCCAAAATTAAAAAACAATACTCCATTGACAGTAGAATTTTTTATACCAACTTACAGTCTAAACAATATAAAAGTAGGACAAAAAATGAAATTCAAAGGATCACAACAAGGTCCAAAGCCAATATTTATAGATGGTAAAATCAAGCAAATTGATAGTGCTGCAACTGAAACAAAGCAAGGAAACTTTTATAAAGTAATAGCTTCAATCAATCCTAACCATAAAGATTATTCAAACATCAGGTATGGAATGACAGGAAACATATCAGTAATAACTGGTAAAAAAACTTGGTTTAATTATATAAAAGACTTGATTTATAAATGATAAACAACATTAATAACTAGGAGAATAAAAAATGAATTTTTGTTTTTTGAAAAATTTATCAATAATAAAAGATGAAACACTCACTTTTATTATTGGAGGAAACAATTTAGGGGAAAATATAAGAAAAGAACGTTTAAATCTAGGCTTTTCCCAAGAAAAAATCGCTGAACATTTAAATACATCACAAAGTTTAATTTCAAAATATGAAATGGGACATAGAATCCCAGATGTATACACTTTATTAGAAATCAGCAAACTATGTAAATTATCGATTGAGGAGCTTTTATAACGAATTGGAATAAAAATAACTAGAAAAATAAAATATAATAATATTCAACAAATCATATAAGGAGGTGCTTTAAAATTATGAAATTAGAAAATGTTGTGTTATTAAAAAAAGAAGAGTTAAGTGATATTAATGGTGGCTGGTCTAGAACAGGATTTATGATTGCAGGAGCATTTGGTGTCCCAGGAGTAGCAGCATATTCACTTTACCAATTTGGTATGGATCAAGGATATAGAAATAATAGACGTTAGTTAATAGGAGATTAAAATGAAAAATTTTGCAGAATTAAATAATAACGAGTTGAGTGAAATCAAAGGTGGATTTATTCCTGCACTTATTGGTGCAGGTGCTGCAGTTGGAGCACTAGGATTAGGAATTTATAATGCAGGATATGCTGCAGGAAAAGATAGAGCCTTAGCTGGCAAGAGACGATGAGAAATTTTTTAGTAATTCTTCAGCTATTAACTCTAACTGCTTCACTAATTTTGGTGATTTTAATAAATTTAAGTGATCAACATAAGATTTACTTTTCTTCATACTCAACATTAAATCAATTATTCAATATATCAATGTTAATTCAATTTGTTTTAGTAATTATTTCTTTATTAAAGTATAAAAACTAAGTCATTAATTAATGGAGATGTTAAATTATGAATTACGAACAGATGAAAAATAATACAAAAGAACTGTCAAACAATAAATTATTAAATATAAATGGTGGAAAATATATAATGCCAATTTCCCCAGCTGGATTTAATTTGACCTGGCAAACTGTTCATAGATATTTTAAATAGTAATCAAATTAGACTATTTAAGGAAAATTTTATAATGAAAACTTATTATACAGGCGGTCTCTGGAGTCTGGATGCTGGAATAAGTTTATTAATAAGATTCCAATCTAAAAATCATTAGTTAAAAAATAATAGGCGTCTTGAAATTAATTTCGAGATGCCTATTATTTTTTTGTTTATATGACAAATTGGAATAA
>NZ_CP168716.1:1500000-1626706 GCF_044054575.1 Fructilactobacillus frigidiflavus | reverse complement strand
GCTACGCTATCAATGGAAGATTAGCTCAGCTGGGAGAGCATCTGCCTTACAAGCAGGAGGTCACAGGTTCGATCCCTGTATCTTCCATTGAGCCGTTAGCTCAGCCGGTAGAGCATCTGACTTTTAATCAGAGGGTCGGCAGTTCGAACCTGCCACGGCTCATTACAACTAAATATTTTTAGGCATAGTATATGCCGACTTAGCTCAGTTGGCAGAGCACCTGTCTTGTAAACAGGGGGTCGGAGGTTCGAATCCTCTAGTCGGCATTTATGCGGAAGTAGTTCAGTGGTAGAACGCCAGCTTGCCATGCTGGAGGTCGCGGGTTCGAATCCCGTCTTCCGCTTATGCCGGGGTGGCGGAATTGGCAGACGCACAGGACTTAAAATCCTGCGGTCAGTAATGACCGTACCGGTTCGATCCCGGTCCTCGGCATTTATTATGCACCTATAGCGCAATTGGATAGAGTGTCTGACTACGAATCAGAAGGTTGCAGGTTCGACTCCTGCTAGGTGCATTTTTTCGGGAAGTGGCTCAGCTTGGTAGAGCACCTGGTTTGGGACCAGGGGGTCGCAGGTTCGAATCCTGTCTTCCCGATTAGATAATTGATATTCTTTTGTCTATATATCGCGGTGTAGCTCAGCTGGCTAGAGCGTCCGGTTCATACCCGGGAGGTCGGGGGTTCGATCCCCTCTGCCGCGATTAGGTCCATGGATCTTTAGCTCAGTTGGTTTAGAGCTGACGGCTCATAACCGTCCGGTCGTAGGTTCGAGTCCTACAAGATCCATAAATTAAACCTTTTGGTTTAATACCTATTGCATTAACTTTTTTCACGTGATATAATAGTATTCGTGTTATGGAGGATTACCCAAGTCTGGCTGAAGGGAACGGTCTTGAAAACCGTCAGGCGAGTCAAATCGCGCGAGAGTTCGAATCTCTCATCCTCCTTTATATTATCGCGGGGTAGAGCAGTCTGGCAGCTCGTCGGGCTCATAACCCGGAGGTCGTTGGTTCAAATCCAGCCCCCGCAATTTTGGTCCGTTGGTCCAGTCGGTTTAAGACGCCTGCCTGTCACGCAGGAGATCACGAGTTCGAGTCTCGTACGGACCGCTTTAAGTTGGCTCTGTAGCTCAGTTGGTAGAGCAACGGATTGAAGCTCCGTGTGTCGGCAGTTCGATTCTGTCCAGCGCCATTGTTTCATATTTATAGCATATTATTATGCGGGTGTAGTTTAGTGGTAAAACCATAGCCTTCCAAGCTATTGTCGCGAGTTCGATTCTCGTCACCCGCTTTAATGGGCCTATAGCTCAGCTGGTTTAGAGCGCACGCCTGATAAGCGTGAGGTCGGTGGTTCGAGTCCACTTAGGCCCACTTCTTGGAGAAGTACTCAAGTGGCTGAAGAGGCGCCCCTGCTAAGGGTGTAGGTCGCGTAAGCGGCGCGAGAGTTCGAATCTCTCCTTCTCCGTAAGTTTTACTATTTTATATGACCCGCTGGTCAAGTGGTTAAGACACTGCCCTTTCACGGCAGTAACATGGGTTCGAATCCCGTGCGGGTCATTTTTAATATTTTATTATCGCGGGGTAGAGCAGTCTGGCAGCTCGTCGGGCTCATAACCCGGAGGTCGTTGGTTCAAATCCAGCCCCCGCAATTTTGGTCCGTTGGTCCAGTCGGTTTAAGACGCCTGCCTGTCACGCAGGAGATCACGAGTTCGAGTCTCGTACGGACCGTACGATTTATATTAATAAAAAACGATTAAATTCTTTTAGGATTTGATCGTTTTTTGGTTAGATTAAATTTAAAATTATATCTTTGGATTTGAAATCCTAATTACTGGTACAAAAAAAGCATTGATAATCCATCAATGCCAAAATCATTAAATTATTCTTCAATTCGTTCATATCCTGAATTATGGTAATTAATACTAAAGTCATCTTTGAAATTATCAAAAGCCATGAAATTATCAATTTTATTATTTTTCCATTGAATAAATGAGTATTTGTCTTTCCAAAGAGTTAAAAGGATTTTTTTATCAGGATTTTCAGCATCAGTCATGTAGTAGGCACTATACATTCCTTCAGGATGATTAATGTCAGTCATGAAATTACTTACGGTGGCATTTAGAACTTTACGACGTTCAGCATCAGGCGTTACCTCAACGTAATCTATGTAATGATTCCAGTTATCAACTCCAGTATGTGAAACAACTTCATAAATCACTGGATTTGAAAAGATTGATGGTTCTCCTGAATAATCAACTAATTGGAGACCAGTATCGTTATTAGATGGAGAAAATAATGCTAAATCACGTTCAGGATGCTTGGCAATAATTTTGTCTAGGACACTCTTAGAACCAAATGTTACAGAAATTTGTTTAATCATAATAGTTACTCCATTCATTTTATTTACATTAAGTTTAAAATAAAGTAGTCTAAGTTAAAAGAATTATGCATTAGAAGGTGGATATTAATGAAATTAACAGTATTAGGGTACTATGGTGGCTTTCCGTATCAAGATCAAGGAACTAGTGGTTATTTAATTCAATCAGATGGTTTTAATTTACTACTTGATTGTGGAAGTGCAGTTTTAATTTCATTAGAAAACCAATTAGATCCCTTAAAGTTGAATGCAGTTGTTTTATCGCATTATCATGCTGATCACATTGCTGATGTCGGCGTTTTACAATATTACTGGCAACTACACAATGAACGTTATAAAACTCCTGTATTGCCAATCTATGGGCATACGTTGGATAAAAATCACTTTGATGCTTTAGATTGGCCTAACTCAACGAAAAAAGTTGCTTTTGAAGCAGGACAAGTTAAAAAAATTGGACCATTTGAACTATCATTTATTAAAACAGTACATCCAGTCCCAGCTTTTGCAATTCGGATTCAAGAGATAAAGACGGGAAAAACACTTGTGTATACTGCTGATTCACGCTATTTTACTGAGTTAGTTAACTTTACTAAGGATGCTGATTTATTAATTGCCGATACAAATTTTTTTAGTGATAAAACTGGTCCAATTTGGCATATGACTTCGACAGAAGTTGGGAATCTCGCTAAAGAAGCAGGGGTTGCCAACCTAATGATTAGTCATTTGCCCCAATCAGGGAAATTAAGCGTGTTAAAACAACAAACTGAACAAGCTGCGGGAAACCAGGTAAATGTTATTTTACCCACAGTAGGAAAACAAATTGAAATAAGTTAAGAGGGATAAAAGTTGAAATACGAAAGATCAAATGAAAATACAATTAAAGTTTGGGTCACAACCAGTGATTTAAAAGAACGTAAAATGAATCTATTAGATTTGATGCAAGATAAAAATAAAGTGGAAAACTTTTTTTATTCGATCTTAGAAGAGGTTGACGATCAGCATGATTTTCAAAACAATGATTTAGTATCATTTCAAATTTTGCCAGAATCTGACGGTTTTCAAATGATTATTAGTAAAGATAATGATGTTGTTTCAAAATTAACCGAAGCAAATGTAAATTTCATGTCGGAACAAACCAAAGAAAAATTTGAGGAAATTAAAGAAAAAAATCGTCCAATTGATGAGTTTGATGAAAAAAAGATGACTAGAACGGTCCCTATTTATTTTTCTAATTTCGAAGAAGTAATTGGAGCCGTTAATGAAATTCAAAACCAGCTTGACTTTCCCGGGATGCAGATTAAAACTGATTTGTACAAAGCACAAGATCACTACTATTTGATTGTAAGAGCCTTTTTATTACCTGATGGAATTAATGCTGGTTATGAGGAAGTAAAGCAACGCATGAATTTAATTGATGACCAATTAGCTCTAATTTACGAATATGGTCACCTAAGTGAGATTCATGCTGATCAAATTCAACAACAAACAAAGTTGATCGTTAAGGATTCAGCGGTTAATACCATTAAAAATTATTTTGTTTAAAGACTAATTTAGGTTAGTCTTTTTTCGTACCTTTAATAGGGTGATTGAATGTTAATGGCACTTGATCAGCAAAACTTAATTAATGCTGAATTTGCAAAGAGAAGTAAGAAGTATTTTTGTCCGATCTGTCACGAATTAGTAATTTTAAAACATGGATCAAAAATGATTGCTCATTTTGCTCATCATTCGGCTTCTGATTGTGTTGGCAGTGAAGGGGAGACACAACTTCATTTGCGGGGAAAACAACAGTTGTTTCATGATTTAATTAGGGATTATCCCAAAATTAAACTAGAAGTTTATTTAATTGCCGTAAAACAACGTCCAGATTTATTAACTGCCAAGCTCGCCTTTGAATACCAATGTAGTCCAATTACTAATCGGCGGTTAAAAGAAAGGGTCACTGGGTATCAATCTCAGCAAATTAATTCGATCTGGATTTTAGGAATGGACTACTTTAAAAAGAGTTTACAGGCAGATGCAGTTTTACGTTTTCTGCGCTATCAACGTTACGTTGGTTTTTATTTATTATTTTTGGATGCCTCGCAGCATTGTTATTATTTAAAATATCGAATTACGCAAGTTGGAAATCAAATAGTTTGCAAGCTAAAAAAATTTGCTACCTATCAAGCGTTAATCAAGTTCATGAAAAAGTCACAGCCATTTACCTATCCAAAGTTAGATTTGATTAAACTGACACAAACCATCGAAACCGAATTGAGATGGCAAACTGGCAACGTACTAAAATTACAACAACTTTGCTATGAAAATGGTCATTTATTAAGCGGATGTCCCCTCATAACGCACTATCCAATTTTAAACACACCAATTATGAAGCGAAATTGGCTAGCTTGGAAAATTAAAATTATTTTAGTACTGGAAAAGCAGCAGTCCTGTAAATTATCTGATTTACTTGAGTTAGTTGAATATGAAGAATATTTATTTATTAAAAGCAAAAATCCAGCTTTAAGTTTCCTAGCTTCGTTAAAAAAAGCTGGTTACGTAAATATTAATAACCAAAATGTACGATTAATTAAAAATTTCGTTTGGTATCGTGATACATATGATAAAATTGACGCAATTAAAAAAATGAAAAAGAGGTCCGCGTATGACAGTTAAAAGTATTCCTAAACGTAATGAAGTTCCAGAAAATTTAACGTGGGACTTAACCACAATTTTTAAAGATGAAGCAAGATTTAAGGTTGAATTGGACCAAGTTAAAGCTGAGGTGGCAACCGTTAATCAATTAGCTGGCAAATTGGCTAATAGTGCTGATGACTTGCTCCAAGTAGTTGAAAAAGTATTGAATTTGAATCGTCGTTTTGAAAAGGTTTATGTCTATGCTCATTTAAATCATGATGTCGATACCGCAAATAATGGAGCCCAAGTTCGAATGGAACAAGTCGAAGCTTTGGGCACCAAATTAAGTGAAGCAACGTCCTGGTTTGATCCAGAAATCATTAATTTAGGGAAAGTAAAAATTGATGCTTACATGGCAACCCAACCTAAATTAACCGAATATGATCGATTATTTAAGATGATTTTGAAAGATGAAGGGCATGTCTTAAGCATTGAAGCTGAAAAACTCCTATCAGGGGCTTCTAATATTTTTAATGCACCGGAAAAAATCTTTAGTATGATGGATAGCTCTGATTTTGTTTTTCCCGAAGTAAAAGACGAGCAAGGTAACACGGTTCGACTCTCAAACGGGTTATACAGTTTATTACTGCAATCGACCGATCAGAATGTTAGAAGAGAAGCTTTTCAAAAGTTCTATACGGTTTTTAATCAGTTTAAACATACCCTAGCAGCAACGTTATCATCTGAAGTTGCTGTAAATAATTACCAAGCGCAAGTACATCATTTTAGCAGTGCCCGGGAACAGGCAATGCATGAAAACGAAATCCCAGCAAAGGTTTTTACTACCTTAGTTAAGACGGTCAATGATAATTTGCCATTATTACATCGTTATGTAGCTTTACGCAAAAAAATTCTAAAGATTTCTGAGATGCACATGTATGATATGTATGTTCCTTTGGCCCAAACCCCGGATGTTAAATATACATTTGCGGAATCAAAAAAGATTATGTTACAGGCTCTACAAGTTATGGGACCTGATTATGTTAAACACGTTGAAGAAGAATTAAACAATCGTTGGATTGATGTAGTGGAAAATAAAGGGAAACGGACCGGGGCCTACTCATCTGGTGTTTATGACACGAATCCCTATATTTTATTGAATTGGCAAGATAACCTAGATAATTTGTATACTTTAATTCACGAAACCGGACACAGTATGCATAGTTATTATTCAAGTCATAATCAACCATATCAATATGGTGACTACTCAATTTTTGTGGCTGAAATTGCTTCGACCACTAACGAAAATATCCTAACCGATTATTTATTAGCGAATACCAATGATCCCGAAATGAAAAAATACATTCTTAGTCAATATTTGGAAGGGTTCAAGGGAACAATCTTCCGGCAAACTCAATTTGCGGAATTTGAAAACTGGATTCATGAACAGGGGCAATTAGGCAAATCATTAACGGCGGATGTTATGAGTGAAAAATACAAAGCAATTAATGAAAAATACTACGGTGATGAAATCATTTCTGATCCAGAAATTGCGATTGAATGGTCAAGAATTCCCCATTTTTATTACGATTTTTATGTTTATCAATATGCAACTGGATTTGGCGCAGCTTCAACTTTAGCTGAAAAAATCAGTTCAGGAAATCAAGCTGCAATTGATGCTTATTTAAACTATTTGAAATCAGGAAGCTCCGATACCCCAATTAACATTATGAAACGAGCCGGGGTTGATATGACGAACAGCCAATATTTAGAAGCGGCATTTGCCAAATTCTCGCAACGCATGGATGAATTAGAAAAATTAATTGAAGCCTAAATTTTAGGTAACAAAAAATCGAGTAACCAACTTTTAATAGAGGGGTTACTCGATTTTTCAATTGTATGTAAACTGCTTTTTACAAAACCCGTAAATTAGGCATTGCTTTAAAATCTTCAAAAGAATCTCTTTTGATGACACCTTTGAATAAATCAGCTAACTGCGTATCATTTATTTTTTCAACTAATAAACCATGCTCACTTGAATGACAGTCAAACATTACCAGACTGCCATGATCACTAATTCCCATTTCTTGAACTAACTTTTGATCAGCAACGATATTCTTTTTAACCATTGCTGATTCCCGATCTTCTTGAAACATCTCTAGGTCTAAGTTAACTGCTAAGGCAGCTTGTTTAACCAATTCTTCCGTATAGGCTTCTTTTTTGATAAGGGTCAATTCTTGAATTAATTGTAAAAACTGACGTCCTTTTTTGCATCCTTGGTAAAGGGCCGCTTTATAATCAATTGTCATTTGATAGGAGTCAAGATTAAGCTGATTAGCTTCGTTAATAGAACTTAGATTGATAAAGGGGATGAATCTTAGGCAAACTTTACAATCAAGTTCGTCTGTAACCTTGGTTACGGTTTGTTCAGAATTTAAACATTTTGAACAAGCGGGATTAACGAATAAATACACTTCCAACATCAACTATTCCTCCTTATCATTAGTATTATAAGTTTCATGCATAATATACATTAACAAATTATTAGGAAAATTCAAAGAATTAGCATGCCTTTTTGCGAAATAACGTATTATTATATGTGATATGATAAATTTATAATATTAGCCAAGATGAGGTGAGTTGATGATTAAAGATTGGAATTTGTTTTTATTTCCTTATAATCAAGCTGCAAAAGAATGGAAAATAAAATTACGAGGAATTCGCGAAGAATTTCAATTAATGGATGAGCATTCACCAATTGAATTTGTAACCAGTCGAATCAAAGCGGTCGATAGTATCAAAGAAAAAATGATTCGCCGTAATATTGAACCAGACCGCCTAACGGAAGATATGGAAGATATTTGTGGACTTCGAATTATGTGTCCCTTTCTGGATGATATTTATGCAGTCGTTGATATTTTAAGAAAACGAAATGACATTGATATTTTAGAAGAACGGGATTACGTTAATAACGAAAAGAAAAGTGGTTATCGCTCTTATCACATTGTGTTTAAATATCCGCTTGAGTTGTTGGATGGTCAACATAATATTCTAGTCGAAATTCAAATCAGAACGCTAGCGATGAATTTTTGGGCAACCCTTGAGCACTCCTTAAATTATAAGCATCCGGATGTCTTTCCAGAAAACGTTCATCAACGGCTTCAAGCAGCCTCAGAAACGGCCTTTAAGCTTGATGAGGAAATGTCAGAAATTAGAAAAGAATTAATTAAAGATGCAAAAAAACATCAATCAGAGGGTGAAAAATAGATGAGAATTGCAATTTATGGAAACGATAAGCCAAGCTCCAGTAAAGTAGCAGCTGAATTATCAAAATTAATCAAAGCATCAAAAGTTTTGGAATTAGACGAATTAAATCCCGAAGTTGTGATTTCCGTGGGGGGAGACGGAACGTTATTATCGGCCTTTCACCATTATGATGATATGACTGAAAAAGTTCGGTTTGTCGGAATTCACACGGGGCACCTTGGGTTTTATACCGATTGGCGGGATAATGAAGTCCAACAATTAGTCGAAAGTTTAGAACATGATAACGGACAAAGTGTGAGTTATCCTTTACTCGATATTGAAGTTAACTATTCTGATGAAGGTAAGCCAGATTACATGGTAGCCTTAAATGAGTCAACCGTTAAAAAGATGTTTGGAACCATGGTGGCAAAGGTCTATATCAAAGATTATCTATTCGAAAGTTTTCGGGGAGACGGACTTTGTATTTCAACACCGACTGGGTCAACGGCTTACAACAAATCTGTTGGGGGTGCGATTATTTCGCCCAAGTTTAATGCGGTCCAGATTGCAGAAATGGCCTCAATTAATAATCGGGTCTTTCGAACCATCGGATCACCAATCATCATTCCACCAACTGAGTCAATTACAATCGTTCCACAGGTCTCATTACATAATGTGTTAACTTGTGATCAACTTTTGGTGATGGATCGCCCAATTAAATCGATTATCTATAAAATTTCCAAGCGTCGAATTTACTTTGCTAAATATCGGCATACGCATTTCTGGGAACGGGTTAATAATTCATTTATCGGCGATAACCTCAATGATTAATTTTAAGTGGACGAATCAGAATGAGAATCGATTGAAGTTGCGGACGTTTTTGTTAAACAAGGGCGTTACTCGGACATTATTAAAACGCATTAAATTTCATGGTGGTCGAACCCTGGTTAATGGGGTAGATGTGTATACCAATCATATGTTGGAACCTGGTGATTACGTCGAAATTATTTTGCCACCGGAAGAACAAAATGAAATCCTAAACGTTTCCCACTTACCAATTGAGATTCTGTTTGAAAATGATAACTATTTAATTGTTAATAAACCCGTTAATGTAGCCACGGTTCCATCACATCTTTATCCAAATGACACCATGGTCAATCGAGTGTTGGGGTATTTTCTAAAGCAAAATTACCCTAGTCAAAAGATTCATGTGGTAAATCGCCTAGATCGGGGAACTAGCGGGCCGGTCATTTTTGCCAAAAATAGTTTGGCACATTCGATTTTAGATAAAGAATTTAAAAACCATCGGATTAAAAAAAGTTATATTGCTGGACTAGTCGGTAGAATTCCATACCAACATGCTAGCATCATGTTACCAATTGGCCGTAAGCCAGGTTCATTTTTGGAACGGATGGTGGTTACTGGGGGAAAAGCTTCTAACACGGAATTTTGGCAATATAAAGCTAATGATCGCTATTCTTTAGTTAAAATCAGGCTTCATTCTGGAAGAACTCATCAAATTCGCGTCCATTTTGCGACCATCGGGTACCCTTTGATTGGTGACTGGCTGTATGGAAAAGAAACGGCTGAGTTAGATCATCAGGCTTTGCACAGTTACCAATTAGAATTTTGGGATGCTTTAGATGAAATCGAAATCAAAGTTAAAGCCCCAATTCCTAGTTATTTTAATGATTTAATCAAAAAATGAGCAATTAGAAATCAATCTAATCACTCATTTTTTTATTTTTGGTTAATACAGATAAATGGTTTTAAATCATTTTCGACTTTAATTAATTCTTCATTCCCTTTAGTCAATGGAATTAATCGAAGTGAATTTTCTTGTAAAAGTCGCTGGTTGAGTTCGGATAAATTTTTATCAGTTACAATTCCAGCAAAATCATGTTCAACTAACCAAGCAATGGTTTGATTCCAGGCGGCTTGATCGAGGTTATTAAAGGCTGGGGAAAAGAACATTTCCATTCCATCAGATGCCCCAATTAAGGCCTCCATGGCTTCTTCATCAATTTGATGGTCGGTAGTAGTTGCTCCAATAATCACTCCATCAACGCCGAGTTCTTGGCATTGAAATAAATCATCTTCCATTAACTTGATTTCAGAATCATTAAAAACACTAGTGGCTTGATTTGCGTTTACAAAGACGTCTAAGCTCACCTGGTGTTCATGAGTATACGTAACGGATGCGGCAATTAATCCCCGACTCGGTGTCATTTCATTATTCGCAAGGGCTACTCGAACTTTAGATTGTTGAGTAGCTGCGGGTACTTCACGGAAACTGTTTACTAATGGTTCAATATATGTCATTTGAATCCCTCCAATGGCTTTATTATACTGGTTTTAATAACATAATTCAGTGATAGTAAATTCAAAATTTGTGCAACATGTTATAATTAAGTGTTAAAGACTATCGAATTAAAAGAATTGGAGAAGCAAAATGACAAATCATATCGTTTTATTTGAACCACTCATGCCGGCTAATACCGGAAACATTGCCAGAACCTGTGCGGGAACTGATACAGTGCTCGATTTAATCAAACCCCTAGGATTTACAATTGATGATAAACATTTAAAACGGGCTGGTTTAGATTACTGGGATAAAGTTGAAATTAACTATCATGAAAGTTTACCAGAATTTTTAGAAACAGTAAAAGATCAGAAAAATTTATTTTTGGTTTCAAAATTTGGTAAGTATAACTATACTGATCATGATTATTCCAAGCTGAATGAAGATCGATATTTCTTGTTTGGGAAAGAAACGACCGGGTTACCAGAAAAGTTCGAACAAAAATATGCGGAACAAGCAATTCGCATTCCGCAAGATGACTCTCATATTCGGGCATTGAATCTTTCCAACAGTGCTGCAATTGTAATTTATGAAGCATTACGCCAACAAAATTTTGCAGGATTGAATAAAGTTCATACTTATGAACACGATAAACTATCTGAATTTAAAAAGTAAAAGTGAGGTGTTTTTTTGGCAACCAGAAGCAAAACAAAAAGAAAACCACGAGCTAGAAAAAAGAAAACAAATGGATTTTTTCAGCGGGCATTGGGATTTTTAGCAGAAAACAAGCTTAATGTGATTGGACTTGTGATAGTTCTCATTGGAGCACTCGCTTTTTTTAATTTTGGCATAATTGGAAACTGGTTTGCTAACTTAGTTAGAATTCCCTTTGGAAATGCGTACCGTTTGATTTGGGTTTTATTAGCAATTGCTGGTGGTTTTTTATTTGTAGAACGACCATTACCAAAGATCAAAGATCGGTTTATCTGGGGACTAGTGATTGGGTTTCTTGGATATTTAATTTTTGCCTCCACGATGATGTTTAGTGCTCTAGGCCAAAGATATCAATTTATTGACATTACATGGCATACCGTTATGAATGACTTATCGAAAGGGACGACTAAAACTAATGTTGGTGGGGGAATGATTGGAGCCGGCTTATTACAGCTTTTTGATACGTTAATCTCATTTCCGGGAACGATTGGGCTAGCAATTTTATTGATGTTAACTGGAATCGTAATTTTCTTCAAAATTCCAGTTGGTAAGTGGAGTGAAATTTGCTTTAATCACAGTAAAAAATGGGGTGCGGCAATCGCTGCAAAATATCAGCGCCATCAATTACAAAAACAGGCAACTCGGAAAACCAAAGTTACCCAACAACCGAAAAAAACTAAGCCACCCGTTGAACCAACTCCAGAACCAACTGCAACAGCAACGGTGGTACAGGATGAACCAATTAAAGTTGAGCCGACTCCCGTCAAAGCGGAAAAGGCAAAGCCCACAATTAAAATGGCTAGTGATAATCAAACGCAGTCCAAGGGCTTTCAAGCGCAACCAACTAACCCAATTGCAGGTGACTATCAGTTGCCTTCCACTGATTTGTTAGAACAAATTCCTCCAGCTGATCAAACCCAAGAAATTCAGGCAATTGATAAAAACACCCAAGTTTTGCAAAAAACTTTGAAGAGTTTTGGGGTTGATGCGGAAGTTAAAAACGTTAGTTTAGGGCCTTCGGTTACTGAATATGAGTTACATCCGGCCATCGGGGTAAAAGTTAGTAAAATTGTTCATTTGAGTGATGATTTAGCCTTAGCCTTGGCCGCCAAAGATATCCGAATTGAAGCTCCCATTCCTGGAAAGTCATTGATTGGGATTGAAGTTCCTAATCGAGAAATTGCAACGGTCTCATTTCGGGATACTTTTGAATCACAAGATAGTAAGGGAATTCAAAAAGTTTTGAGTGTTCCCTTAGGAAAAGACGTTAATGGGAACGTAATTTCTTGTGATATCACGAAAATGCCCCATCTTTTAATTGCTGGATCAACCGGAAGCGGAAAGTCAGTTGCAATTAATGGAATTTTAACGAGTATTTTATTAAAAGCAACGCCTGATCAAGTTAAATTGATGTTAATTGATCCCAAAAAGGTTGAATTAGGGGTTTATAATGGTATTCCTCATTTACTTTCTCCCGTTGTTTCGGAGCCAAAGAAAGCTGCTCGGGCACTAAACAAAGTAGTTGAAGAAATGGAAAAACGTTACGAGTTGTTTGCAAAAACGGGACAACGAAAAATTGATACTTATAATGAATTTGTCAAAGAACAAAATCAAAAGAACGGGACTGAGATTCCCACTCTTCCATACATTGTTGTCGTCGTTGATGAATTAGCTGATTTGATGATGACAGTTTCAAATGAAGTTGAAACGGCAATTATTCGGTTAGCCCAAATGGGTCGAGCAGCTGGGGTTCATATGATTTTGGCAACTCAGCGGCCCTCAGTCGACGTTATTACTGGTTTAATTAAAGCCAATGTTCCTTCGAGAATTGCTTTTGCGGTTTCCAGTGGAACGGACTCACGAACAATTATTGATTCTAATGGAGCCGAAAAACTGCTTGGTCGTGGGGATATGTTATTTGAACCAATTGATCAAAATAAGCCAACGCGAATTCAAGGATCGTTTATTTCGGATCAAGACGTAGAAAACGTGGTAGACTTCGTTAAGGCAGAAGGTGATCCTGAATATGACGATAATATGGTTGTGACCGATGCAGAAATGGAGCAAGAAGCTAACGATGAAGAAAAAGATGAACTTTTTGATGAGGCTTTAGCCTTTGTCGTCCACGAGCATAAGGCTAGTACTTCAATGTTACAGCGCCGCTTTAGAATCGGTTATAATCGGGCAGCCCGAATTATTGATGATATGTATGAACGGGGATATGTTGGAGAACAACGTGGTAGCACTCCACGAACGGTTTATAAACAGGAATCTTCTGAAAATATGTAATAAAAAAGGCTAGAGTTTTTATACTCAAGCCTTTTATTAAATATTTTCGAATACAGCAGATGCTGATACCAGAACAACTCCCAAGAGAGTAATAATAACCATAATCCATACAAAAATGTATAGAATTTTTTGGAAAGTTGTTTTATCACGCCATTTTGTCAAAATAAACCCCACTTTCGTCGTCTAATGGTTTAATTCTAACTTTAGCATTACAACATTGCAACTATCTAATTGAGAATGAAAGGATAAATCATGACTTTAATTGCATATCCACAAACTTTTGATGAATTGGTAAAAAGCCAAAGTAAACCATTCCTAGGCTTATTAATTGTTGGATTACTATTAATTATCCTGAAACGGGTTATAAATAATCCACGACTTAATCGGGTGAAGCCAATTGATCTTTTCCCCGTTTTTGCAATCATTGCCATTCCTCTCCTAACCATTGATCGTCATGGTAATAGCTTTTTGCCGTTTTTAATTTGTTTATGGATGATAATTGGAATTGTCTGGATTATTTATCAACTTGGTTCCACCGGTGAATTAGTTTTAAAGCGCTTTTTGATTGCATTTTGTCGATTTGGTGATTTATATTGGTTATTTTTTTATGTCGCTTCGTTTATCATAAAAATATTAGAATAATTATCTAAACAGGACTTTGAGAATTGCTGCTCAAAGTCCTTTTATTTTTGTGGTAAAAAATTGGCGAAAAGTGGTTCAAAGTGGCAGATTGTGGTAGACTAAAACTAATCTTAGGAAGAGGGGAGATTCTGCCATGTTGATGGGTGAATATCGTCATAATATTGACTCAAAGGGCAGAATTATTATTCCCGCTAAATTTCGTGAACAATTAGGCAAGGTTTTTGTAATTACTCGAGGGTTAGATGGATGTTTATTCGGTTATTCTGCTGAAGAATGGGAAAACGTTCAAGCTGAAATTGACAAGTTACCCTTTAACAAAAAAGATGCTCGAACGTTTACGCGGTTATTCTTTTCGGCAGCAACTGAATGTGAGCTTGATAAGCAGGGAAGAGTTAATTTACCCGCCCCGTTGGTTAAATATGCGGGCTTAAGCAAAAACTGTGTATTAACTGGTGTTTCGACTCGGTTTGAAATTTGGGATGCTGCTAAATGGGATGCTTATACCGAAAAATCACAAGACGAATTTAATGAAATTGCTGAAAACTTATTAGATTTTTAACAAAGGAGGGGAATCCATGGCAGAATTTAATCACGTTACGGTATTGCTCAACGAAGCAGTAGCTGGATTAGACGTTAATCCGAATGGAGTTTACGTTGATTGCACACTTGGTGGTGGAGGACATAGTTCTTTATTACTTTCTCAGTTAACGAATGGCCATTTATATGCTTTTGATCAAGATAACCATGCGATTGAATACAATCAAGAACATTTACAAAAATATTTGGCTGAAAATGAATTAACTTTTATTCATGATAATTTTCGGAATTTAGCGAAAGACTTACATGAACAAGGGGTTACCGAAGTTGATGGAATTGTTTATGATTTAGGAGTTTCATCACCACAATTTGATGATGCTGAGCGCGGATTTAGTTATCAAAAAGATGCCCGCTTAGATATGCGAATGGATCAAAGACAAACGTTGGATGCTTGGAAAGTCGTTAACGAATGGCCTTATGAACAGCTAGTACGAATCTTTTTCCGTTACGGGGAAGAAAAATTCTCTAAGCAAGTTGCAAGAAAAATTGAAAGAATTAGAGCCGAAAAGCCGATTAATACCACTACAGAATTAGCAGAAATTATCAAAGAAGCGATTCCAGCAGCAGCTAGACGGCATGGGGGAAATCCAGCTAAAAAGGTTTTTCAAGCAATTCGAATTGCAGTTAATGATGAACTAGGTGCCTTAGAGGATTCATTAGAGCAAGCATTGCAATTATTAAAAATTCATGGAAGAATCAGCGTGATTACCTTTCAATCCTTAGAAGATCGCTTAGTTAAACGGATGTTCAAAGAGAAAACTACGATTGAAAATTTACCTCCAAATATTCCTGTGATTCCAGATGAATTACAACCACATTTTAAAATGGTGCAAAAGAAACCCATTTTACCAAGTGAAAATGAACAATTAGAAAATCATCGCTCACATAGTGCAAAATTAAGAATTATTGAACGAATTAAGTAGGAGGATTTAAGCCATGGCACAAGGCGGACTAGCTAGAAAAGAAAGTTCTAGCAATACATATACAGTTTCACCACGAACGAAGGTCACAAATGCACCAGTTGAGACAACGCAACTGGCCTTATCAGGATTTGAAAAGTTATTAATTAGCCTAGGAGTCTTTATCACTTTTTGTTTGCTAGTTACAATTGTTTCAGCTAAAAATTCAATTAATGTCTCACAACGCTCATTGCAAAATGTTACCTCACAAAATAGTCGGCTTAATGATGAGAATCAAAGTATGAGACAAGCATTAGATGGAATGGAAAATGACGCGATTAACAGAGTTGTTAAAAAGGATAATCTTTCAATTGCGAACTCTAATGTAAGGGACGTTGCAAGATGATGAATAAGCAAAACCAGCTGCATAATCGAAAACATGCTGAGAGAATTCGAAGAAAATTTGGGACTATTTTTTTTCTTTTTGTGTCGATAATCTTTGTTGCGATTATCGGCTCTTTTTCGGTTAAAGCCCTTTTTAAAACGGCCAATGGTGTTGATTTGGTTTCTCGCACCAAATCACTATATAACCGAAGTAGTATTATTCAAGCTCATCGAGGCAAAATTGTTGATGATCATGATGAACCCTTAGCTGAAGATACAAATACCTATTCACTTTATGCCGTAATCAGTAAAACGCAAAAAAGTGTTTCTGGAAAACCAGAATATGTGCAAGATAAGCAAAAAACGGCACGAGTTTTATCCCAAAATTTACCTATTTCCTATGAGAAAGCTTATAAGGCCCTTAATCCGGAAAATAAGGGAGCTTTCCAAGTTGAATTTGGAAATGCTGGGAATAACATCGGCTTAATGACGCGGAAAAAAATTGAGGCCCAACATTTAACTGGATTGCATTTTGTCCCCAAACCAGCCCGCTTATATCCTAATGGGGTATTCGCATCGCACATCGTTGGGCTAGCCTCATTAATTCAAAATGCTAAAACGAAGCAGGCAAGTTTAGTTGGTCAAATGGGAATTGAAGAATCATTTAACAAATTTTTAACTGGGAAAAATGGGTATAAAGCCAGTCAAGAAGATAACTATGGATATAAAATTCCATCCGGTGAAAGTAAAGAAGTTAAAGCCAAAAATGGTGATAATGTGCATACGACGATTAATTCGAGCCTTCAATTATTACTAGAAAACCAAATGAATAAGGCGCAACAAGAGGCAAATCCGAAAAGTATGACAGCCATGTTAATGGATGCTAAAACGGGAAAAATTGTTGCGGCTTCTCAACGGCCCACTTTTAATCCTGAAACCGGTAAGGGACTAGGAGACGTATGGCGTGATTCTTTAACCCAAGATCTCTACGAACCAGGTTCAACGATGAAGGTCTTTTCTTTAGCATCTGCCATTGATAGTGGCCATTTTAACGGAAATGCGACTTATCAATCCGGGAGGTATCAGATTGGTGATGCTGTAGTTCCTGACTGGAATCCTGGTGGTTGGGGCATAATTTCCTTTAATCAAGGATTTGCAATGTCAAGTAACGTTGCAATGGCCCATGTTGAACAAATGATGGGTGCCAGTACGTGGCGTAACTATATCAATCGGTTTCAATTATTGAAAAATAATACATCACAAATTGATCAACAAGCATTGGGGAAAATCCAGTTTAAAGAACCAATTGAGCAAGCCAACACTGCATTTGGACAAGGGATTCAAGTAACTGCTTTACAGATGCTACAAGGATTTACGGCGATTGCTAATAATGGGGAAATGATTCAACCCCAATTTATTTCGAAAGTAACAGATGCCAAAAATAAAAAGGTAGTCAAAGCTTATTCGAAAAAAGTAGTGGGACATCCCATTAAAGCTTCAACTGCAAAAGCTGTTAGAAAACACATGGAAGATGCTGTTTATAAGTCTTACGCGGTTGGTCAAGACTTTAAGATGGAAGGTTACAAAGTAGCTGCTAAAACTGGGACGGCTCAAGTAACGGATAGTAATGGCCAATATGGAAATGGCAATTCTAGCTACTTATATTCGGTAATTGAAATGGTTCCAGCTGATAAGCCACGCTACATTATGTACGTAACAATGAAGCAACCCCAAAACATTACGATTCCAACCACTAAAGTAATGGGAGATAACTTTAATGTGGTCATGAAAAAGGCATTACAAAACAATTTAGCAAAAGTAAAAACACCTAAGATACCTAAAGTAGTGGGTGATCCTTTATCGGAAGCCCAAAATAAGTTGAATGCTAAAAAAATTCAAAGCGTGGTAATCGGGAAAGGAAACTCAGTTGTGAAACAAAATCCGGCAGCTGATGCACCAAAAGATTTATCACCAAGGGTCATGTTGTTAACTGATGGAAGGATGACGATGCCTGATTTAACTGGATGGAGTCGTGATGAAATTGAAGATTTTGCTTCCCTAACTAACATTAAAGTTACATTTGATGGTGAAGGAAATGCGACAGAACAAAGTATTAAACCTAATGATGAATTTGATGAAAATACACAATTAGAAGTTAAATTAACTAACTAACTTAAAAACTGAAAGGAATTTGTAATCATGGAATGGCTATTACCACTACTTGGAGGATTTATTTTAACTGTATTCATTACTCCATTTTTAATTTCGTATTTTAGAGCACATAAGGAAGGTCAAGTAATTTGGACCCAAGGATTGAGTTGGCATAAAAGTAAGGGCGGAACTCCGACTATGGGAGGACTAGCTTTTATTATTGCTACTTTAATTACCGGGATTATTGATGGGCTAGTATTTCATGATTTAAATGCCAGTCTTTTGATTTTATTATTTGTTTTCTTGTTTTTCGGTTTGATTGGGATGTGGGACGATAGTATCAAGGTTTTTAATCACCAAAATGATGGGTTTAAAGCATGGCAGAAATTCGCTTTACAAATTGTTGGATCATTGATTTTTGCCTTAGTATACTATGCTAATGGGTTTCCCATGGCCATTAACTTTTTTGGAACTGATTTACATTTAGGCCTCCTTTATATTTTATTTGTCATCTTTTGGCTAACTGGTTTTTCAAATGCAGTGAACCTAACCGATGGGCTTGATGGGCTAGCTAGTGGATTATCAGCTATTGCATTTGGGGCTTACGCAGTAGTCGCTTATGCACAAATGCAATATGCAGTAATGGCATTTTGTTTAACAATTGTTGGGGCACTGCTTGCTTTCTTATTGTTCAACCACAAACCTGCTAAAATTTTTATGGGTGATATGGGTTCATTAGCTTTAGGGGCAGCTTTAGCAGCAGTTTCAATTATGCTCCACCACGAACTTTCTCTAATTTGGATTGGATTATTATTTGTGATTGAAACTTTAAGTGTCATAATCCAGGTTTCTTGTTATCGTTTGACTAGAAAACGAATTTTTAAAATGACCCCCATCCATCATTCGTTTGAAATGAGTGGCTGGAGTGAATGGAAAATTGATATTGTATTTTGGCTAATTGGCTTATTCACTGCCGTTACTGGTGTTTGGGTAATATTATAATTTCTTGGGAGAAGTTGAAATGAAACAAATTAACGATTATAAAAATAAAAATGTTTTAGTTTTTGGTGCTGGACTAAGTGGAACTAATGCCGCAAAGTTACTAGTTAAACTAGGAGCGAAGGTAACCTTAACTGATGCTAAGCCGGCTACAGAAATTAATGACTATGATGAATTAGTTAATGATGGAATTAAAGTAGTTGCTGGTAAATCACCACTTTCATTACTTGATAACGTCGATTTAATGGTTAAAAACCCAGGAATTAACTATGATAATCCGTTAGTTAAAGCTGCTGTAGAGCAAAAAATTCCAGTAATTGTTGAAACTGAATTAGCTAGTGAAATTTCAGATGCTGAATTAATTGCGGTGACTGGTAGTAATGGAAAAACGACCACGACCACTATGATTGCCGAAATGTTAAACGCCGGAAACGAGCAAGGAAAAGCTTATCGAGCTGGTAACATTGGAATTTCTGCTACAAAAGTGGCGGAGCAAGCTACGCCTAATGATCAAATTGTGATGGAACTTTCTAGTTTTATGTTGTTAGGGATTACAACTTTACATCCCCACATTGCAGTGATTACTAATATTTTTGAAAATCACCTAGACTACCACAAAACTCGTGAAAATTACATTAATGCTAAAATGCAAATTACTAAGAATCAAACTCGTGATGACTATTTAGTCATGAATTTTGATCGGGAAGAATGGCGAAAATTAGCTAAACGAAGTCATGCTAAAATTGTGCCATTTTCCGTGCAAGGTAATTATGAAGATGGTGCTTACCAAAGGGAAGGAAAATTATATTTCCGCGATGAATACATTATGGATGCCAAAGACATTCGGATTCCCGGAGAACAAAACGTGGAAAATGCTTTAGCTGCAATTGCTGTAGCTAGACTAGCTGGAGTTCCTGCTGCAGCAATCGTGAAAGTCCTTAAAAACTTTGGTGGGGTGCGGCATCGAAACCAGTATGTACTGACTGCGGATGGTCGTGAATTTTATAACGATTCTAAAGCCACTGATATTGAAGCTACCCAAATGGCAATTGCAGGATTTGAAAAGCCAATCGTTTTATTAGCTGGTGGGTTAGATCGTGGTTATACGTTTGAAAAATTAGAACCAGATTTTAAAAAGCACCTTGCTGGAATTGTCGTCTTTGGAGAAACGGCAGAACTATTAAAAGCTAGTGCCCAAAAGGCGGGGGTGCCACAAATCAAGGTAGTTGATAGTCTTGATGAGGCAGTCCCAGTTGCTTATCAAATGAGCAAACCGGGAGATATTGTGCTCCTTTCACCGGCTAACGCAAGTTGGGATCAATTTCCTAGTTTCGAAGTCCGTGGAGATCAATTTATTAAAGATGTAGAAAAATTAACTGGCAAAAAGGAGGAATAAGTATGAAGATGATTGTTTCCGGAGGAGGAACCGGAGGGCATATTTATCCAGCATTATCATTAGTAGAAGCTTTACAAAATCAAGATCAAAGTGCAGATGTTTTATACGTTGGTTCTGAAAGAGGACTGGAAAAGAATATTGTCCCCGAAAAAGGATTGAAATTTGATGCATTAAAAATTCAAGGGTTTAAACGTCAATTATTTAGTTTATATAATTTTAAAACGGTTTATTTATTCTTAGAGAGTGTTCATAAAGCCAAAAAAATTATTAAGGATTTCCAACCAGATGTAGTGGTTGGGACTGGGGGATATGTTTCTGGAGCAGTCGTTTATGCTGCTGCTAAAATGGGAATTCCCACGGTAATTCATGAACAAAATAGTGTTGTGGGTTGGACTAATAAATTTCTTAGTCGTTATGTAGATAAAATTGGAATTGCTTTTGATGAAGCCAAATCACAGTTTCCAGAAGAAAAAGTAGTATTTACGGGAAATCCACGGGCGCAACAAGTTGCAAACGTTAAAAGTACTTTTGCTTGGTCCGAAATTGGCTTAAAGGATGACGTACCAACCGTTTTGATTTTTGGTGGAAGTCAAGGAGCTTTGAAAATCAATCGTGCTACCGTTGCTGCTATCCCGGCATTCAATACCAAACCATACCAAGTCGTTTTTGTGACAGGGAAGAACCGCTTTGCTGGCGTACAAACTGATTTGAAGGATGTTAAAGTGAATGACAATGTTAAAGTTTTGCCATATATCGCTAATATGCCAGAAGTTCTTCCCAAAGTGGCTTTGATTGTTGGGCGAGCTGGAGCAACTAGTTTAGCAGAAATTACGGCACTAGGAATTCCATCAATTTTGGTTCCGAGTCCTTATGTTACCGCTGATCATCAAACTAAAAATGCTATGAGTTTAGTTAAAAAATCTGCTGCAATTTTAGAAACTGAAGCTGATTTAAATGCTGACTCATTAGTTACAAAAGTTGATTTATTAATGAATGATGAACAACGACGTAAAGAAATGGCTGCTAATGCAAAAGAAATGGGCGTGACTGATGCGTCTGATCAACTGCTTGAGGTTTGTAAAAGTGCGATTGCAAGTCATAAGCAATAGTTGAGTAGGTGAGATTATGAAAGAAGACCAGCAGTTTTCTAATGATCCTGTCGAAAATGAGCATTTACAACAATACATTGAAAAGAAGGTAAAACGGAATAGTCGGTTACGGGTTGGTCGCAAGAATCAAAAAATCAAAAAAAGTCGGCGCCAACGAATCCTCAAAACTGTCCTTCCACTAGGCTTGTTTTTCTTGGTGGTTGCACTCATTTCAGGCTATTTTGTTTCACCCCTTAGTAAAGTAAAGACCATTACGATTCATGCATCACAAAATCAAAAACAACTAAGAAAAACTTTACCGATTCAAGTTGGTGATTCATTAGCAATGATTAAAAATCATGAAGCTAAAATCAATGAATTAGTCCAACAAAAAAATTTTGATGTCAAAAACGTAAATATTAATTGGAAAAAACATAATGAAGCAATTGTTAAGGTTAATTTTTATAAATTTCATGCTTATGTAGTCGACGGAAAGCATTATTACGCTGCCAATGCTCGTGGTGAAATTAGTAAAAATCCGACTAAACCAATTAACTCAGGTAACCTAGTTTTACTGTATGACTTTGCCAAGGGGCAACAAGTTAAAACAGTTTTACAGCAGTATGATCAACTTCCAGTTGATTTGAAAAATAATATTAAAGAAATTAAAAATGAAGCAAATGCTGATGATCAGCAAAAGGTCAAAATTATTTTGCAGGATGGGAATCAAGTGATTTTAAAAAGTTCTCAATTGGCAGCAAAAATGGCTTACTATCCTAGCATTAAAACAACTTTAAAAAGACCAAGCGTTGTTAACTTAGAGTATGGAGCGTACGCAACCCCAATTAAGTAAACACACTTTTTTAAAATAAATTATATTACTATGGTAAACTAAAGCTATATAATAGGTTAAAAGTGCCGTAGATAATCAGGAGGTTCCAAAACTATGAATGAGTCAGATATTTACATTGGGTTGGATATTGGGACAACTTCAATTAAATCCATTGTTGCTCAACGAGTTGATGGGCGAGTTAGTGTAATTGGATTTGGAAATGAAGTGTCTGCTGGAGTTAGTCGAGGTATCATTGTTGATATTGATAAGGCAGCCCAGGCAATCAAAAAGAGTATTTCACAGGCTGAAACCAAGTCTGGAGTACAAATTAGCAGTGTAGTAGTTGGATTACCTGCAGATAAAATTTCAATTAATCATTGTTCTGGAATGATCAATCTTCCTGATAGTTCAAAAGAAATTGATAACCAAGATATTGCTAACGTTGCTCAAGCAGCAATTGCCAATAGCATTCCACAAGAACGTGAATTGATTGATTTAATTTCAGAAGAATTTAAAATTGATGGTTTTGATCAAATCCCTGATCCACGTGGAATGGTTGGTTCTCATCTTGAATTAGATGGACGAATTATTACCGGGCCAAAGACTATCATACATAATGTACGAAAAGCCGTTGAAAAGGCTGGCTTGAGAATTGATATGATGGTGGTAAGTGCCGAAGCTGAAGGCCGGACAATTCTTAGTGAATCAGAACAAAATTTTGGAACCATCTTGATTGATCTTGGTGGTGGACAATCAACCGCTGCTGTTATTCATGATCACGAGTTGAAGTATGTCGATGTTGATCACGAAGGTGGCCAATTTATTACTCGTGATATTTCATCAGTCTTAGGGACTTCATTAAAAGAGGCTGAAAACATTAAGCAAGAATATGGATTTGCGGATGTTGATCAAGCTTCTTCAGAAAATACTTTTTCAGTTGATGTGGTTGGACGAAGTCAACCAGAAAATGTTTCAGAAAAATTATTAGCACAGATAATTGAAGCACGGTTGGAACAAATTTTTGGCCGGTTACGTGATAAGTTAGCTGATGTTAATGCTTTAGAAATGCCCGGTGGAATCGTAATGACTGGAGGAGTTTCAGCCCTTCCTGGAATTGCTGAATTAGCAGCAAATACCTTTGGCGTAAATGTTCGTATTTATGCACCAAATCAAATGGGAATTCGGCATGCTTCCTTTGCAAACGGATTATCTTTAGTGGAATATGCCAGTGGCATGGCAGAAATTGCTAAAGTTATTCGTTCAGCTTTTGATGATAATTTTTATTTTGAAGAACCAGAAGCTGAAGAATCAGATTTTGTAGAAGAAACTAGAACAGCTCGTCGAGAAACACAACAACCCCAAAGTACGACTGAAGAAAGCCATGAAGGAATCTTTAGCTCGCTAAAGAAATTAAAAAAAGATGATAAGAAAACAAAAAAAGCAAAAACAGGTTTTGCCTTTAAAAATTTCTTTGAATAACTCGGAGGACTAAATAATGGATTACTCAATTGATCAAAACGCGAACAAAGGAGCTAACATCAAAGTAATTGGTGTTGGTGGTGGTGGAGGAAACGCCGTTAATCGAATGATTGAAGATGGTGTACAAGGAATCGAATTTATTGCCGCTAATACCGATGTTCAAGCTTTAAATGATTCTAAAGCAGAAATTAAGATTAACCTTGGACCAAAGTTAACCAAAGGTTTAGGGGCTGGATCAAATCCAGAAGTTGGTGCTAAATCAGCTGAAGAAAGTCAAGAAGACATTACCAACGCTTTAAAAGGCGCTGATATGGTCTTTGTTACGGCTGGAATGGGTGGTGGTACTGGAAATGGTGCTGCTCCAATTATTGCTAAAATTGCTAAAGGAATGGGTGCTTTAACGGTTGCAGTTGTAACCCGGCCCTTCACTTTTGAAGGACCAGCTCGCTCACATAATGCTAGTGAAGGGCTAGAAGCCTTGAAACAAAATGTTGATACGATGGTGGTAATTTCAAATAACCAAGTTCTTGAAATGGCAGATAAAAAGACCACTTTCTTAGGTGCTTTACACGATGCAGATAACGTTTTACGTCAAGGGGTACAAGGAATTTCTGATTTAATTACCCGCCCTGGTTACGTTAACCTTGATTTTGCGGATGTGACAACTATCATGAAAGATAAAGGAACTGCTTTAATGGGAGTTGGTTCAGCAAGTGGTGAAAACCGGGCAGCTGAAGCAACTAAAAAAGCAATTAATTCACCGCTACTTGAGGTGTCAATTGATGGAGCTAAGCAAGTATTGTTAAACATTACTGGTGGGACTGATCTTGGAATTTTTGAAGCACAAGATGCGGCAAATATTATTCGTGATGCCACTTCAGATGATACTAACATTATTTTTGGGACTTCAATTGATGAAAATATGGGCGATGAAATTCTTGTCTCAGTGATTGCCACTGGAATTGACGATGGATCAACTCCAATCGTAAATACTCCTGGAATTAGTTCGGCAGTTAAAACCAGTAATCAAGTGGTAGAACCAACTAAACCAGTTAATAACGATTTAGATAATTCACACTCTAACGACAATCTTGATCGACGGTTTGCTAACGTTGAAAAAAAGGAATTTGAACCATTCAAAACTTCAGATGATAACGAAGACTCTAGTAGTGATTCAAATGATGATATTCCACCATTTAACTTTAAATACCGCAACAATTAGTAGTGAGGTGTAAGCATGGCTAAAGGTATGTTTAATAATTTTTTTGGAATTACAGATGATTCCGAACCTGAAAACTATGATGATAGCAATCGAAATGTCAAACTTAATCCTAGAAAGGTGCTTTCGATGACCGAAAATAGAGTTCCTGACAGTAAAATTAACATTATGGAACCCCGTATTTTTGCAGATGCTAAAAGCATTGCAAATAAATTAATGGGCGGTAGTGCCGTTTTGATTAAGATGAATAATGTTCAACCAGCTACAACTCGTCGAATTGTTGATTTCCTTAGTGGAACAGTGTTTGCCATTGATGGAAGTATTCAGCAAGTTGATGATCGCGTTTATCTTTGTGCGCCTAAAAATTATGCCATTGATGGAAATGTAAAACAACGGTTTAATCAACGTTTGGAGAATAGTAATGATTACAGCAATTAATTTAATTGGGACAATTTTATATTATGCGATTAACGTTTATATTTTTTTGATTGTAATTTGGTCTTTACTATCATGGTTCCCGGGGGCAAGTGAATCCAAACTGGGGCAACTCATTAATCGGTTAGTGGCACCGTTTTTAAGCTACTTTAATTTTATTCATCTAGGAATGATTGGCTTTGGACCCATGGTTGCAATTATTGCCCTCTGGTTTATCCAGTATGGGGTAGTTGGAATCACTAACTTCTTGGTTAATCTGGTTATCTAATGAAAATTAATGAGAATCTGCAACAACATTTTCGGCCTAGTGAAAGACCATTTATGCAATTAGCAAGTGATTGGATTGAACGTGCTAATAACGAGTACCGTCCCATTTTAACGGGTTTCTTAAATGGACGTGAAATTTATTTATTACAAACGTTAGTTAATCGTTATCCAAACCTTAAATTAAAGCATAACGGTGGATATCAAGGGGCTGAGATGACCCGAGGATTGATTTATCCAGAATATTTTGAACCACAATCATCTGATTTTGAATTAGCGGTTTTAAAAATTGACTACCCAATTAAATTTGCAACCCTAAAACACAGTCAAATTCTTGGAACCTTAATGGGGGCAGGAATTGAACGAAGTGTCTTGGGTGATATCATCACTGACGGTGAACAATGGGAATTGGTTGTTGAAAATGCAATGAAAGATTATTTAATAAATTCCATTAACCAAGTTGGTCGGACTAAAGTTAAACTAATTTCAATTCCTAATCAGCAAATTTTAAACGTTGTTGATGATTCAAAAATAGTTAATTTGACGTTACCATCTTTGAGAATGGATGTAATTATTGCCGCTGTTTTTCATATCTCACGGAACGTCGCAAAGGAATTGATTTTGCACGACAAAGTACGACTTAATTGGTTTACATATAACAAACCTGATTATGAGATTGCGGTTCATGATTTAATTTCAGTTCGTGGATATGGGAGGATTAGGCTGATTGCCAATAACGGTTTTTCCAAAAAAGATAAATATAAAGTTGCTTTTCAAGTAGTAAAAAACAAATAAGGAGGGATTTACATGGTACTATCAGCTGAGGATATCCATAAGAAAAAGTTCAATACCAAAATGAGAGGTTACAATATTGATGAGGTTAATGACTTCCTTGATCAAGTAACGAAAGACTACCAAATTTTGAAAGATGAGAATGAGCGGCTTAATGAGCAGCTAAAAGAAACTAATGTAGCATTAAAAAATTATGATAATCATAAAGAGGCTTTGAATTCTTCGATTTTAGTAGCTCAAGAAGCTGCCGATAATGTTCGTAAACAAGCCAATCGTGATGCTGAAGAGATGATTGCAGTTGCTCAAACTAAAGCTAACGAATTAATTGAAAATGCAACATCAGAAGCCAACCAGGCCGTATCTGAGGGAGCTAAACAGGCTGCTGCTTTAGCCATTTCAACTAATGATTATCGGGCTCAGCTAAAGTCTTTCAGACAAAAAATGATTGGCATGTTAGAAAGCCAATTGGACTTTGCTAAAGACTCTGCTTGGACAGAATTAATTGATGGTGTTGATTATAAAAAATTAGATGAAATTAAGTTCTCAGTTGAAAGTCTTGACAATGTAGCTGGTCTAAGTGTAAACTCTGAAAGTAATCAAGCTTTACCAAAGGGAATTGAAAAAAGTAGTTATGTTAAACCTACTGTCTTGATTTTACCAACTGGTGAAGTGAGAACATTATATTAAAGATAGAAAGTAACTCATTAATACTTTAGCGAATTGGGAAATGGTGAAAGCCCAGTAGTCACTAATGAGTTAAAGATCACTTTAATTATAATTAAATAGTAAACAATGAGTGAATCGCGTGCGATTCTAAAATTGGGTGGTACCACGAAGACTTCGTCCCTTGTAGACGGAGTCTTTTTGTACTTTTAAGGGGGAAAAATTATGCGAATCAAAGATACTTTGAATCTTGGTAAAACCAAATTCAAAATGCGTGGAAACCTTCCCGTTAAAGAGTTAGAAAGAGAAAAACTCTGGGAAGATAACCAACTTTACCAACAACGCCAAAAATTAAATGAAGGAAAGCCATCATTTGTGCTTCATGATGGTCCTCCATATGCCAATGGTGACATTCACATGGGTCATGCCATGAATAAAATTACCAAAGACTTTATCGTTCGTTACAAATCAATGAATGGTTTCCGGGCCCCATTTGTTCCTGGTTGGGATACTCATGGGCTTCCAATTGAACAACAACTTAAAAAAGCTGGCTATGATCGTAAGAAAATGTCAACGAATGAATTTAGAAAATTATGTCATGATTACGCTTTGAAACAAGTTGATCGTCAAAGAACAGAATTTAAACGGTTAGGTTTACAAGGTGATTGGGATAACCCATATCTTACTTTAATGCCTGAATACGAAGCTGCTGAAGTACGGGTCTTCGGTAAGATGGCCGAAAAAGGATTGATTTACAAAGGTTTGAAACCAGTTATCTGGTCATGGTCATCTGAATCTGCTTTAGCCGAAGCCGAAGTTGAATACCATGATGTTGAATCACCATCAGCTTTCTATGCGGAAAAAGTGGTTGACGGTAAGGGTGTCTTAGATAATGACGATACTTACATGGTAGTTTGGACGACGACTCCTTGGACGATTCCTGCTTCAGAAGGAATTACAATTTCCCCTGATTTTGATTATGCGGTTGTTCAACACGATGATGATCCTAAAAAATACGTTTTGGATACAGAATTATTAGACAAAGATGCTGAGATGTTTGGTTGGAAAGACGTTAAAGTGCTTAAAACCGTTAAAGGTGCTGAACTCGAAAACGTTCTTGCAGAACATCCATTTGATAGCAGCAAGAAGTTAGTTACCATGCTTGGTGATTTTGTTACCAATGATGCTGGTACTGGACTTGTTCATACTGCTCCTGGATATGGGGAAGATGATTACCTCATTGGTAAGCAATACGGTCTTCCAATCTTTGCACCAGTTGATAACAAAGGTTATTTAACTAAAGAAGCCGGTCCTGATTTTGAGGGTGTTTTCTATGAAGACGCTAATCAAATTGCCTTAGATAAACTTAAAGACCAAGGTCAATTAGTTTACTACATGCCATACAAGCATAGTTATCCATTTGATTGGAGAACTAAGAAACCAATCATTTATCGGGCTACGCCACAATGGTTTGCTTCTGTAACTAAGATTCGGCAAAACATTTTGGATGCCATTGATACCGTTAACTTTAACCCAAGTTGGGGTAAGCAACGTCTTTACAACATGATTCGTGATCGTGGTGACTGGGTAATTTCTCGTCAACGAGTTTGGGGAGTTCCACTTCCAATCTTCTATGGTGAAGATGGCGAAGCAATTATGGATAAAGAAGTTGTTGACCATGTTGCTGATTTATTTGCGAAATATGGTTCCGATGTTTGGTTTGAACGCGAAGCCAAAGACTTGCTTCCAGAAGGTTACACTAATGAACATTCTCCAAACGGTAAATTTACCAAAGAAAATGACATTATGGATGTTTGGTTCGATTCCGGTTCATCACACCAAGGTGTGTTAGCTGAACGTCCGCAGTTAACTTACCCAGCTGATTTATACCTTGAAGGGTCTGATCAATACCGTGGTTGGTTTAACTCTAGTTTAATTACTAGTGTTGCTTACGATGGCATCGCTCCTTACAAGAACCTCTTGTCACAAGGCTTTACGCTTGATGGTAAAGGTCACAAGATGAGTAAATCACTTGGAAATACGATTGCGCCTGAAGAAGTGATCAAACAAATGGGAGCCGATATTATTCGTCTCTGGGTAACGTGTGTTGATACTTCAGCTGATGTTCGTGTTTCAATGGGGAACTTTAAAACAGTGGGTGACTCATACAAGAAGATTCGTAACACAGTTCGTTACTTGTTAGCTAATACTAGTGACTTTAATCCAGAACAAGATGCCGTTGCTTACGATGATTTAACTTCAGTTGACCAATACATGTTAATTAAATTAAATCACTTAATTGAAAACGTTAAAAAAGCTTATGATAACTATGATTTCATGGCCATTAACAAAGAAATCATGACCTTCTTAACGGCCGATTTATCAGCTTTCTACTTAGATTTTGCCAAAGACATTCTTTATGTTGATGCAGAAAATGACCAACGTCGTCGCGGAATGCAAACGGTAATGTATGACGCCTTAGTAGCTTTAACTAAGCTATTAACGCCCATCTTACCTCATACTACTGAAGAAATCTGGGGCTTCTTACAAGAACCAGAAGAATTTGTTCAATTAGCCGAAATGCCAGAAGCAAAACACTTTGCCAATGAAAAAGACGTTGAAGCAGAATGGACTAACTTCCTTAACTTCCGAAAAGATGTTCTAAAGGCAATGGAAGATGCTCGTAATGATAAAGTAATTGGTAAACCTTCAGAAGCTAAGTTAATTTTATACGTTGATGATGATACCAAAAAAGCTTTAGCTGACTTAAACGTAGATGTTGCGCAAATCTTGATGGTTTCAGAACTTGAAATTAAACCAATCGAAGATGCCGAAGATGATGTTACAACCTTTGGTGATAAACTTGCCATTGAAGTACAACACGCTGATGGTAAAGTTTGTGAACGGTGTCGTTTAATTAAAACTGATGTTGGTAGTGATGCAGATTATCCCGAATTTTGTGCACGATGTGCTAAAATTGTACGTGATGAATTCCCAGAAACTGCCACAACTGGCTTTGAAGAATAACTAATAAAAAATCGGGATTTTGTCCCGATTTTTTTGTTTTTAAGGAGAGTTACAATGGAAGGTAAAATTAAAAGTTACGATAATTCACGTGGGTTTGGCTACATTATTGATCCAGAAGGTAATGACGTTTTCATGCACATTACTGGAATTATCTCAGGAACTCCCAAGGCCATTCAAGTTGGCGATGTGGTCACATTTGTGAAGGCCAAAGGGCAACACGGTTTTCAAGCTGCTAAAATTGAATTAGCACGTTAATATAAGGCACGGAGGAAAATCATGGACTTAAAAGAAACTGAAATTAAAAGTGATTTAAAGTATGATGGTGAAATTATCCGCGTAGAACAGGAAACAGTCCGTTTAGCAAATGGAAAAACCGCTCATCGGGATGTGGTTCACCATGCTGAAGCAGTTGCGATGTTAGTAATTACTGACGATCATAAAATTATTTTAGAAAAACAGTGGCGTGAACCGGCCAAAGCCGTTTTGCTTGAGATTCCTGCCGGTAAGTTAGACGATCGGGATAAAGGAAATGAAATGCATGCTGTGCAACGAGAACTAAACGAAGAAATTCGGTATGATGCTAAAACAATTCGCGAGTTATATTCTTTTTACACATCAGCAGGTTTTGCTGATGAATATATGTACTTATATTTGGCCACCGATTTAGTCCCAGTTGAAAAAGAACTTCCTCGTGATGACGGTGAATTTTTGGAATTAGTTGAGTATACTTTACCAGAAGCCAAAAAATTAATGGATGATGGTAAAATTGTCGATGGAAAAACGATTATGGCAATTCAGTATTGGGAACTGATGCAAAAGTAGGTTAATGTGATGAATGAAGAAAATGATCAACAAAATGAAAGATTAACGAGATCCCAATTTAAAAAACAAACCAAACAACATCATTTTGGCGGAACGGAACTAAATCATTTTAAAGATGAATTGGATCAAGACCTTACGGGAGAACCTAGTGTGGGAACCCGTTCTGAAAGAGATACGGCCGAATTTAAACAAAAGCGACTTGGTCGCCGTTTGAATATTGCGATTGGGATTTTAGCTGGATTATTGATTTTAGTATTGCTGATTATGCGTTTTGTGGGTTAGTAAAAAGGAGTAGAAGATTGAAAACATTTGGAATTATCTGTGCGATGGACGAGGAAATCAAAGAACTTAAAGATGCCCTTGAAAATGAAGAAGAAATTATGATTGGAACCCTTCCTTTTTATAAGGGAACCATTAATGGAAAAAAGGTAGTGTTAGTTAAATCAGGAATCGGAAAAGTGGAAGCAGGGATTACCGCAGCCCTTTTGTTAACTAACTTTGACATCGACGTAATGATTCATTCCGGTTCCGCTGCTGGACTTGGTAAAGGGTTAAAGGTCGGTGACATTGTAATTGCTACGGAAACTGCTTACCATGACGTTAACTGTACGGCGGACGGCGAAGTTTGGGGTCAATTACCTGGACAGCCAGCTCGCTTTAAAGCTGATCCTGAATGGGGTAAAAAAATTGGAGCTGCTTCAACTGATAGTGGCTTAAACGTGCATTATGGTTTGATTGTTACTGGTGATCAATTTATTGCTGGCAAAGCAATGATTGACGAAATCAAAAAGCATTTCCCAGATGTATTAGCAGGCGAAATGGAAGGTGCCGCCGTTGGTCAAGTGGCTCACCAATTCAAAATTCCCTATGTAGTAGTACGGGCGATGTCAGATAATGGTGATGAAGAAGCTAATCAAAGCTTCTCAGAATTTCTAGTTCAAGCAGGACACCGCTCAGCCCAAATGCTCTTGAATTTATTTGCAAAATAAAAAGAAGGTTAACTATGAGTGAAGTTTATTTAGATAATGCGGCAACCACACCCATTTCCGATGAAGTTTTGACTGAATTAACTGATAAATATAAACATTTATTCGGCAATGCCTCAACCCTTTATGGTTTGGGTCGTCAGTCTAAGGCCGTCTTAGAAGATAGTCGCCATGTGATTGCACAAAGTATTAATGCTGATGATGACGAAATTGTGTTTACCTCTGGAGGCAGCGAAAGTGATAATACGGCGGTGATTAAAACTGCTGAAGCGAGAAAGGCTTTGGGAAATCATATTATTACTACTGCCATTGAACACGAAGCCATTTTAAAGCCAATGCATTATTTGGAACAACACGGCTTTCGTATTACTTATTTACCAGTCAACGAAAATGGACAAATTTCGATGGCTGATTTAAAAGCTGCCTTGGATGATGAGACAATTTTAGTTTCAATCATGTCGGTTAACAATGAAGTGGGTAGTATGATGCCCATTCATGAGATTGGTGAATTATTGAAAGATCATCAAGCCTGGTTTCACACGGATGCGGTTCAAGCCTATGGTTTAACTGATATTGATGTGAAACGTGATCACATTGATTTATTGTCAACCTCAGCTCATAAAATTAATGGTCCTAAAATGATGGGATTTTTATATCGCCGAGATGGATTGAAATTTACGAGCTTTGTTTTAGGTGGCGATCAAGAAGAAAAACGGCGTGCGGGAACGGAAAATGTTCCCGGAATTGCCGGTTTTGCAGCGGCTGTTAAGACTTTAACCCCCAATGAAAAAGACAAGCGAGAAGCACGTTTTCGGGGATTTAAACAACAAATCGTGGATGGCTTTAAAGCGCATCACATCGATTTTGCGGTGAATGGGACTTTAGCAACCAATAGTTCTCCTCACGTTTTAAACTTGTGGATTAAAGGAATTTCAACGTATGTCATGCAAAACAATCTTGATTTGGATGGCTATGCTGTTTCGGGCGGTTCCGCCTGTACCGCAGGTAATTTAGAACCTTCTCATGTTTTAATTGCGATGTATGGCAAAGGTAATCCGAGAATTAGTGAATCAATTCGGGTTAGTTTTGGTCGCTATACTACTGAGGATGACGTGAATGGTTTTATTGAAACGACCGCAAAGATTGTAGCACGCTTAAATAAGAGAAGAGGTAAATAATGGCATTTACAAAAGAGGTTCAGTTAAAAGGTGATAGTCATCATTATCAAGTTAGTCCTGAACTAAAATTGTTTACTTTAAGTGACTTAGGTTTTACCAAAACCCGCAATGGTAATTTTGAAACGAAGCTTTCATTGGATCCTAATTCACCTTATTTAAAAAAATCCATTAAATTAAAAGTAATGATTAATCAGGATTTAACCACTTTTAAAATGGCGATTGTTGACGGTTCCGAATTGAAAGCAGTTGATATTTTTTCAACTGATAAGTTTGCAAGTGAACGAGAACAATTTGATTTTGTGATGAATAATTTCATCTTAAGAAAAGTATTTATTAAAAAATAAGCATCTGAGACTGAAAATTTTATTTTTCAGTCTTTTTTTGTTGGATAAAGTAAATCTTAACTAATTAAATTACAATCACTTGCAAGCCGGGTGTGCTATATCGTATGATAGATATTACTGGAATTACGACCTTCAAATCGTGGATTTCTGAATCTATAAGAATGATGGTGATTTTATGAAAGATAATAGTAAGACTCGTGTCGTGGTTGGAATGAGTGGAGGAGTAGATTCTTCAGTGGCTGCCTACCTACTCAAGAAGCAAGGATACGATGTAATCGGGGTCTTCATGAAGAACTGGGATGACACTGATGATAATGGTGTCTGTACCGCAACTGAAGACTTCAAGGATGTGGCTCACGTAGCTAATCAAATTGGGATTCCGTACTATTCGGTGAACTTTGAAAAAGAATATTATGACCGGGTCTTTACGTACTTCCTTGATGAATATCGGCGGGGCCGAACACCTAATCCGGATGTTTTATGTAATACTGAAGTTAAATATAAAGCCTTTTTAGACTATGCAATGGACCTTGGCGCTGATTATATTGCCATGGGACATTATGCTCAATTAAAACGCGATGAGAATGGAAAAAACCATTTGCTTCGTTCCACTGATTTAAATAAAGATCAAACTTATTTCTTAAGTCAATTATCGTCAGAACAACTTGATCGCGTTATGTTTCCAATTGGTGGCATGACAAAGCCAGAAGTTCGCGAAATTGCTCATGAAGCTAATCTTTATGTAGCTGATAAAAAGGATTCAATGGGAGTTTGTTTCATTGGGCCTAATAACTTTAATCAATTCCTTAGTAACTACATTCCGGCCAAGTCAGGTAAAATGATGACAATGGACGGCGAGGTAAAAGGCGAACACGTTGGTTTGATGTATTATACAATTGGACAACGAAAAGGACTTGGAATTGGTGGAGACGGGCAAGATAATCGTCCCTGGTTTGTGATTGGAAAAGACCTTTCTAAAAACATCTTATATGTGGGAAAAGGTTACGAAAATCCATATCTTTACGCCGATTACCTAACTGCTTCTGATGTTTCTTGGGTCGATGGTAATGATCGTGGTAACGATTTCCGTTGTACCGCTAAGTTCCGCTATCGCCAAACGGATGTGCCGGTTACGGTTCATTTATCAGATGACGGAAAACAAGTCAAAGTTGAATTTGACGACCCAGCTCGAGCAGTCACTCCAGGACAAGCCGTGGTGTTTTATGATGGTGATGAATGTCTTGGCTACGCTACGATTGACGCTGCTTTTAAAGATCAAAAAGAATTACAATATGTATAAGCAAAAGCCCGACTTTCCAGTCGAGCTTTTTTGATTATCAACGAATAAACTGGCATAATAGCAGTAGATTAATATTTAGGATGGAAATCATGAAATTATACTTCGTTAGACATGGAAAAACTGAATGGAACCTCGAAAGTCGTTACCAAGGTGCTGGGGGTGACTCTCCGTTATTACCACAAAGTTATACTGAAATGACTTTAGTTGGAAAATACCTTAAATCAGTTAACTTTAAACATATTTATGCCAGTCCAATTAAACGGACGAGAATTACGGCAGAACACATTAAAGCTGAGCTGAATGAGAATGTCCCTTTATCATTGGACAATCGCTTAGAAGAATTTAAACTAGGTAAAATGGAAGGTATGAAGTTTACGGAAGCCCAGAAACAATTTCCAGAAACTTTTGATAACTTTAGAAATCACCCTGACCTTTATGATCCCAGTGAAATTGGGGGAGAGACTTTTCCAGAATTAATTAAACGAATGAGAAGTAAGGTAATGGAAGTAGCGCAAAATTTTAATGATGAGGATAATATTTTATTTGTCAGTCATGGAGCAGCTTTGAATGCTTTAATTAATGACTTAATCGGCGTGCCCTTGAAAGATTTGCGAAAACGGGGTGGGTTAGCTAACACTAGCACTACGATTATTGAAACGCATGATGCTGGGAAAACTTTCACGATGAAACAGTGGAATGAAACCGGATATTTAAAGCATAAATTAGATAAATCAGATTTAGTTTAAGAGGCTAATTATGAATAATGATGAAAAACAAAAACAAGCTGAAGCAACGCTACATAAGTTAGTAAAAGATATTGATGATCATCCTCATGATTATCGAACATACTATGATTTAAGCGTTTTTTTGATCCAATTAAAAAGTTATACGCAAGCTGAAGAATTATTGATGAAAGCTTTGGGTTTATTTGCGGATCAAAGTAAAAAAGCCAAGAATATTTTAACCTATGGCTTGGGAAACGTTTACTATGCAGCGGGTGAATTTGAAAAAGCTATTCAACAATTTCAGCAAGTAACGGATAAAAATCTACAGTCTGATGCGTATATAATGTTAGCACAGAGTTATATGGGCCAAAAAAATTATAAAAAAGCGTTAGTTTTTCTGTTAACTGCGCAAACAACTGCTAAACAAGATCCGTCAATTAATTTATTGATTGGACAATCTTTAGTGGCATTAGGCGATTTTAAACAGGCTAAGGGATATTATGATCAAGTTTTAAAAAGTGATCCACAGAATGGCGAAGCCAACTTTAACCAGGGATTAATTGCCATGGTTTTAGGCGAACCATTTGCAGCATATTTTAAAGCAGCAGAAAAATATGACAAAGCCTACTTTGATAAAGAACAAGGCAAATTACGTGATATTGAAAAATTTATTCAAATCCGGAAAGAAAAACAAGATAAATAGGAGCTTAAATTGGCAACATCAATGAATCTGTTTGACGAACCACAATTAAATAATCATCATCAGGCGGAAAAACCATTCATCATGGGAAAAGTAATTACCACTTTTTTTGAGGGTGCCGATAGTTTTTATAAAGTGTTACTAGTAAAAGTCGAAAAAACCAATACGGATTGGCATGAAGATGAAATTGTTGTTACGGGTAATTTTGCTGATATTGCGGAGGAGACCTCTTATCGGTTTGTCGGAAAATTAGTCGAGCATCCACGTTATGGAAAACAGTTTCAAACCGACAATTATGAACGGGCTAATCAAACTTCTCCAGCAGGACTAATCAAATACCTTGCTAGTGATGATTTCCCGGGAATTGGGCAAAAGACGGCGGAAAAAGTAGTAAAAACTTTAGGTGGAGACCTAATTGAAAAAATCCTTTCTGATCCGTCAGTTATAAAAAAAGTTGGCTTAAAGCCAAAACAAAACCAGGTCATTGTTGATGGACTACGAAATAATAATGGGGCAGAACAAGTGATCGTTGGTTTAAACGGCTACGGCTTTGGAAGTACCTTAGCAGCGGCTGTTTTTAAACAATATCGGGAAAAAGCCCTCGAAGTTATTCAAGAAAATCCCTATCAACTAGTAGAAGACATTAAGAATATTAGTTTCAAACGAGCTGATCAAATTGCTAATAAAGTTGGAGTTGAATATAACTCAGCTGGTCGGTTACGAGCGGGATTGTTAACTACCTTAACTCAACTTTCGATTAGAAACGGAAATACTTATTCAAACACTAAAGAATTAATTAATGCGAGTTTTGAAGTTTTAGATACTGACCCCCAACAACAAATCGATAATCAAAAATTAGCGCAAGAGCTCAAAGAACTAGTTAAAGATCATAAAATTGAAGTTGATGACGAAAAAATCTATCTCAAATATCTTTATGATGACGAGTGGAAAATTGCAGAAAATGCTAAGCGAATTATGGATGATTCCAAAACGTCTAAAAAAGATTATTCGCCTACCATTCACGAGGTTGAAAGCGAAGCGGGAATTAAATATGATGATTCACAAATTTCAGCGATTAATGCTGCCTTAAAGAATCAAATCTTTATTTTAACTGGTGGACCCGGAACTGGGAAAACCACGATTATTAATGGAATCGTTCAATCATTTGCCAAAGTTAATCAACTATCTTTAGATGTTAACAAATACAAAGATGAGTCTTTTCCAGTGCTCTTAGCGGCGCCAACTGGTCGAGCTGCTAAAAAAATGAGTGAATCAACCGGAATTCCGGCTTCAACCATCCATCGTTTGCTAGGACTGAACGGAAACGACGAAGAAGCCGGTAATGATATTGACGGGCAATTGCTAATTATTGACGAAATGTCGATGGTTGATACCGAATTATTCACTAAATTAATGAAAGCAATTCCTACGGGGATGAAGGTGATTCTGGTTGGGGATAAAGACCAACTTCCCTCAGTTGGTCCCGGACAGGTTTTTTATGACTTAATTCGTTCGGAAATTATCCCTAAGATTGAATTGAATCAAATTCATCGACAAGGGGATGGGTCAACCATTATTCAATTAGCTCATGAAATTAAAAATGGTGAAGTTCCGCAAACCTTGCTAGAAAAAGAAACTGATCGAAGTTTTATTCAATGTCACCCCAATCAAGTGGTTAAGGTGATTGACCAAATTGTGGCAAAAGCTAAGCAAAAGCAGTTTAAGGCAACTGACGTTCAAGTTTTAGCTCCCATGTATCGTGGGGAAGTTGGAATTGATCGTTTAAATAATGATGTTCAATCGATTATGAATCCGTCTAAGGGAAAACAACAAAAAGAAGTTGAGTATCAAAACCTTAAATATCGAATTGGCGATAAAGTTCTGCAACTAGTTAATGCTCCAGAGGATAATGTTTTTAATGGTGATATTGGTAAAGTAGTTGGAATTGACATCAATAAAGACCAGAAAAAGTATTTGGATAAATTAATCATTGCGTTTGATCAAACTGAAGTTTCTTATACCCGAAAAGACTGGAATCAATTAACGTTAGCTTATTGTACGTCAATTCATAAGGCCCAAGGAAGCGAATTCAAAATGGTAATTTTACCAATTGTGCCACAGTACCGCCGGATGTTAGAACGTAATCTTTTGTACACGGCGGTTACCCGTGCTTCCCAAAAGCTAATTATGGTGGGAGATCCGAATTCATTTGCTGAGTCGATTGCACATATTTCAAGTAATCGGAAAACGTCGCTACGAGAACGGTTAGAAAACGTTTTTGGCCATAAAACTACCCCTAAAAAATCGGTGAAGTCAGCAGCAACTGAACCAGTTTCAAAAGCAACGCAAATTGATTCAGCTCCAGTCGAATACATTTTGACCGAAACAAACATTTTTTCCAATCAAATTGATCCAATGATTGGAATGGATGGAATCAAACCGAATGATTTCATGGATGAAAAATCAGAGTAAATTGATTATAATAAGACTAGTAGAAAACTTAGCAGTGAGGGGATTTTAAATTGTCTAGTAATACGAAACATAAACCAATTATTTTTGCATTAAATTCCAATAAGCCTTTAGCAGAAAAAATTTCTGCGGCTAGCGGAATGCCACTAGGAAAGTCCACCATTAATCAATTTAGTGATGGTGAAATTAAAATTTCAATCGATGAGAGTATTCGTGGTGATGATGTCTATATCATTCAATCAATTACCAATCCAGCAAATGATAACTTGATGGAATTATTGATTATGATTGATGCAGTTCGTCGGACTAGTTCTCATACAATTAACGTTGTTATTCCTTATTATGGTTACTCAACATCAACGAAAAAAACAGAAGCACGTGCCCCAATTACAGCTAAGCTAATTGCTTCATTCTTACAAAATAGTGCTGCTGATCGAGTAATCGCGCTCGATTTACATGCTGCTCAAATCCAAGGGTTCTTTGATATTCCACTTGACCATTTACGTACTGATCGTTTAATGAGTGAGTATTTGCACGAAGAACAGCTTGATGATAATGCCGTTGTGGTTGCGCCTGACCATAATGGGGTAGCTAGAGCTCGTAACATTGCTGACCGGTTAGATTTACCGTTAGCAATCGTTGATAATCGTGATCCAGAATCAAAGACCTATGTTCCAGAAACCATTATTGGCGATGTGAAAGGCAAGAATGCCATTATCATTGACGATATGATTGTAACTGGTCGTAAAATGAAAGTTTCAGCAGATGTTTTAAAAAATGCAGGAGCCAAAAAGGTTTATGCCTCAATTACGCATCCAGTTTTTTCTACTTCTGCATTAGAAAACTTAAGTGATGATAATCTTGAACGTGTAATTGTCACTGATTCAATTGTAATTCCAGATAAGTTTAAATTAGATAAGTTGACGGTTTTATCGGTTGGAGAATTAATTGGGGAAGCCCTTAAATTAATTCAAGAAGATAAATCTACGCACGTTTTATTTTAACGGAGGATAGAAAATGGTTTTTAAAGCAAGTGACAATCGTTACGACAATATGAAAGTAAGAAGAGCAGGGAACAGTGGTTTACAATTACCGGCCCTTTCTTTTGGAACTTGGCATAGTTTTGGTGATGATGCTAATTTTAAAGACAGCCAAAAAATTATGTTAGCAGCCTTTGATCGTGGAATCTTTAGTTTTGATTTGGCTAACAATTATGGTCCCGGTTCTGGAGCTGCTGAAAGAATGTTTGGTCAAGTTTACCAACAAGACTTAAAGCCTTATCGGGATGAATTAATTATCACAACTAAAGCCGGTTTCCATATGTGGCCCGGGGTTTATGGTAACTTTTCATCAAAGAAAACTTTAACCGCTGCGCTTGATCAAAGTCTTGAAAGAATGGGATTAGACTATGTTGATATTTATTATTCACATCGTTTTGATCCTAATACTCGTTTAGAAGAAACTGCTGAAGCTTTAGATTTATTAGTTCGCCAAGGAAAAGCACTTTACATTGGAATCTCAAATTATGACGGTCCCCAAACGGAAAAGATGATTAAACTTTTCAAAGAGTTACATACTCCATTTGTGGTTAACCAAAGTTCTTACAATATGTTAAACCGCGAACCAGCTAATGATGGGACTTTAAAGACCCTTGCTGATAATCATGATGGCTTTGTAGCCTATGGTCCTTTAGCAGAAGGGTTATTAACTAATAAATATCTTGGTGGTATTCCTGAAGATATTCATCTTCACTGGACAAATAACTTCATCTTAGAAAACGGTCAAGATAAAGCAATTGCAAAGTTAAATAAACTTAATGATTTAGCTAAGAATCGTGACCAAACTTTGGCACAAATGTCATTAGCTTGGTTATTACATGATCCAACGGTGGTTAGTGTGGTAACTGGAGCTTCAAAAGTTAGCCATTTAGATGATAACTTAAAAGCTTTAGACAACTTAGACTTTACAACTGATGAACTTGAAGCAATTGATAAAATTGTTAAAGAAAAATAAATTTAAGATTATGAAATCTCGTCATTTTTGGTGGGATTTTTTTATTCCAAGAAAAAATGACCGATACCACGGAAAATTGGTATCGATCATTTTTTAATTAAAACTTTTAGTCAAGCTCATTCATAATTAACATTGGCAAAATTAATGGACGTCTTTCAGTTTTTTCAAATAAGAAGTTTGAAAGCTCATTAACAATGGCCTTTTTGATTGATTTTTCATCAGCGTTTTTATTATCCATAGCTCGTCTGATAGTTTTGAAAACTAACTTACGGCCTTGGTCTAATAATTCACCTGATTCACGCATGTAAACGAATCCTCGTGAAAGAAGATCAGGACCAGATTGAATTTCTTTATCTTTAAGGTTAATCGTTGCAACTACTACAACTAATCCTTCTTCAGATAGAAGTTGACGGTCTTTGATAACGTTTTTGTTGACGCTATCAACCCCGTTACCATCAATAAAGACATCACCAGCTGCAAAACTACCAGCTAAGCGAGCAGAATCTTTAGTAAGGGCAAGGACATCACCATTTTTAAGAATAAAGCAATGGTCAGCGGGAATTCCACATTGTTCTGCAAGACCAATGTGAATTTTTTGCATCCGGTATTCACCATGAATTGGTACGAAAAATTTAGGTTTCATTAAACGAATCATCAATTTTTCTTCTTCTTGACCACCGTGCCCAGAAGTATGAATTTTATTTTCATATCCTTTAATAACGTGGGCCCCAGCTTCTTCAAGTTCATTTAAAACTCGGTTAACGCTTAAAACGTTCCCGGGAATTGGATTACTTGAAAGAACCACTGTATCACCAGGTTCAATTGAAATCTGACGATGAGTTCCATTGGCAATTCTTGATAAGGCGGCCATTTGTTCTCCTTGAGAACCAGTACATAAAATCATCACTTTATCAGCAGGCAATGATTTGAGCTCTGATGGATCCACAAAAGCACTGTCAGGAACTTTAATGTAGCCTAAGGCACGACCGTTAACCACGGCAGCTTCCATACTTCGACCAAAGACGGCAATTTTACGGCCATTTTTGTAAGCTGCATCAATGGCCGTCATTACTCGAGAAAGGTTAGAAGCGAAAGTGGCAAAAATGATTCTACCATGGACCCGTAAGAAAATCTTACGGACTGAGTCACTAACGTAACGTTCTGATTTAGTCCAAACTGGTTTTTCAGCATTGGTACTATCAGCCATGAGACAAAGCACGCCTTCTTCACCTAATTTTGCCATTGCTTGTAAATCAGGGGGAGTGTTCGTAACTGGAGTTAAATCAAACTTATAATCTCCAGTTTCAACGATTACACCATCTGGAGTATGAACGGCAACTCCTAAGGCATCTGGAATTGAATGGGTAGTTCTAAAGAAAGAAACACTAGTTTTCTTAAATTTAAGGACCGTATCTTCGTTAATTTCGTGTAGTTCAGTAGACTTGAGCATGCCATGTTCTTCAAGTTTACCTTTAATCATAGCGAGTGCTAGAGGACCGGCATAAACGGGTACGTTGATTGCTTGTAAAATGAAGGGAATTCCACCAATATGGTCTTCGTGACCATGAGTGATAACCAAGGCTTTAATTTTACTTTGATTTTCCACTAAAAATTGGTAGTCAGGAATCACATAGTCAATTCCTAATTGACCATCTTCGGGGAATTTAATCCCGGCATCAATTAAGACAATTTCGTCTTGAAATTGAACACCATAAGTATTTTTACCAATTTCACCAAGTCCACCAACGCCGTAGATAGCAGTTTCATTATTTTTGACGTTTAGTTTATTCATTTTTATTTAAACTCCGTAATTTTGAAATCTGGTTCCTTTTGTTCAAATTCTAAGTGTTTACCTTCAAGTGGTTGGATATATTCAACGGTATACTTTGTGTTATCGCTAATTAAATCTCTCACTTCAGCTTCAGTCTTAGCATTTAAATAAAGTGCTTTAGTTGATTCTCGTTTGGGATTTTCTTGAGGATTTGGTTGATATAAAACTTTGTAGATCATAATAATTACTCCTTTTTATTTCTTTTTAAATTGTCGATCTTAATGCCGAATAATTCGACTACTATGTTGATTTTACCATAATCTAAAATGTAAGTATATAATACATAACTTCGACGATAGTTAGCTTACATGGTAAGATTAACCTAAATTATGAATTGACGAGTGGGGTAATGAAAAATGATTTTTGAAATAATAATTGGTGTCGTAGTTGCGTTAGTAATTTACGTGATTTTGCATCATTTTTTTGTAATTAAGCCAGAAAGAGACTATCAAACCATTAATAAAAATCACGTTGATGCAGCAGTTTTTAAAATGATTGGGGAGGTCCAAGTCCAAAATCCCACGATTACTTTTTCACAATTTGTTTCTTCAACCGTTTTAACAGATGTCTGGGGAAGAGGCGTCATGGTGTATGAGTACAAATATCAGATTCAAACTGAACTAGAATTACTGAAGCTTAGATTTATCTTAGAAGGTTCATTGGCCAAACAAAGTCAGACAATTAACCACACCACGCATAAACTGATTATTACAGATTGTTGGTTGAATAACGGTTTATTAACGTTTGATGTAGCAGATGAACAAAATGATGCAACTGAAGAATATGTCGATGATATTAAAAAAATTGATCAAAAATAAAAGACCTGCTAAATTGGCAGGCCTTCCTTTTAAATTAATCAATAAAAATTTCATCCATGGAACGACTGAATGGATTTTCTTTATCGATATGGTCATAAAATAATGTTCCGTGGAGGTGATCAATTTCATGTTGTGCAATAATGGCAGGATAGTGTTTCAAACGAACTTCGTGTTCTTTACCATCTAAATCTTGGTAGCGAACGGTTACTCGATCAGAACGGGGAACGTACCCTTCAATATCACGGTCAACTGATAAACAACCCTCACCAACCGTTAATGCGGCTTGTTGCACTGAGTTTGAAACAATAACTGGGTTAACCATAATGGCCTTAAAGGGAGATTTTTCGTCTTCACCTTCAGGAGGCGTTAACACGGCCGCCATTAATTTTGAAACACCAACTTGAGGAGCAGCTAAACCAACTCCAGCTCGCAAACAATATTTTTTACATAATTCAGGATCTTGACTAACCTCAAGGTATTCCATCATCTTTTCGCCAAGCTTTCGATCTTCGTCACTTAGGGGAAATTGTACTTTTTCAGCTTGTTTTCTTAAAACAGGATTTCCATCTCTAGTGATATCTTTCATTAAATACAAAAGACTACCTCCATTCGTTTTAAATTAATACTATTTAATTATATGGTAATTTCGTATTTTTGGTAAGTAAGGAAATTGATTAAGAAAAAATTTACATTTTCTTAAACAAATGTTATTTTATAATAACATATATAATTTATATCTTTAAGGGGTGTTACCATTTTAAAATCTAAAATAATTATTAAAGGTGATCAGAGTCGGGTGTCTAAACTATTGAACGCAATGCTAGTTCAAGATATACCGGTAATCGTCTTATTAACCGATCCAGAGGTTTATTCCGCAGAAATTTTAGCGGTTGAAATGTGTCATAATTTTCGGATTGAATTTATTGAACCCAATCTTAAATTAGATAAAATTGATGGCTTAATCTACTTGCCTAACGATGAATTTTATCATCCAGAAATTATTGATGCAACCACCGTTGCTGAAAATATTCGAGAACCATTAATGGAATTTAGAATGATAATCAATGACATTATTAGCCGTGGATTTAACGGTAAAATTATGATTGATTGCCCGCATGATGAAGTTTTTGTTTACTTTGCGGCATATTTTTCTGGATTAGATGTTAAAAATATTATTGGATTGGGAACACTCCCACAAGAAATTATTTTACGGGAAGCATTGGTTCGAGAATTTAAGGTTAGTGGAGATGACATTAACGTTAATACTTTGGGTTTAAATACCCACAATTTAGTGGCGTGGAGTCGGGTTTATATTGGACCTTCAACGTTACTTTCATATATTGCTGATGAAAATCAGAATTATGATGATAAAATCATTAGTGAGCTAAGTGAAGAGATTGGCAATCAGGCAATTGTCTCGAACGCCATCATTCAAAATAAGGCAATTATCCGTTTACTAACTTGTTTATATGGTGAAAATTCCTTAATTTGTTCTGTGATTAGTTTAAAGAAGGAAAATGATAAATTGAGTTTGAGTTTGGGACCCAAATTAGTCAATCAATACGGCGTTTTTCGTTCAATTAACCTTCAGTTAGCGGATAATGAACTAGATGAATTGATTCATGATGGGCAATGGTCAATGGATATTATTGAAAAAATAAAAAAGGGTAAGAAAAATGGCAAAAAAAACTGATCAAAATTATGCGTATCCAATTGTTGAAGATTGGTCAATGCAGGAATTAATTGACGTTACTGAATTTTTTCGGAATGTTGAACGGGCTTATGATGAACATGGAGTCAACCGGCAAAAATTACTGGATAGTTACGCCCGATTCCAGGAAATTAACCCAGCTCGAACCGAACAAAATCAGTTACGTCGGGACTTTGAAAAAGATTCAGGATTAGATATTTATCAAGTTTTAAAGAATGCTCAAACGCATCCTAATGTAAAAAACATTAAACAAATTGACTAATGAATGGCTTTTGTAGTATACTGAGATATAGTTTTAACAGCGATGAAAAGAGTGCAAAACGATTAATAAATTAATATTCAAGGTATTCATGGGGCTGTGACAGTGTCACGGCTTTTTATCTGATTACTAGTTCAGAATTGGGTTGCTAGCTTTTAACTGCTTTTTGAGGAGGAAACATTTTTGAAAACAAGAGATGATATTAGAAATATTGCAATTATTGCCCATGTCGATCATGGTAAGACGACTTTGGTTAATGAATTATTGAAACAATCTGATACCCTTGATGGTCATGATGAAATTCAAGACCGTGCGTTAGATTCAAATCCAATTGAACGTGAACGTGGTATTACGATTCTTTCAAAGAATACAGCCGTTAAATACGATGGCAAACAAATTAACATTCTAGATACCCCCGGACATGCCGATTTTGGTGGAGAAGTTGAACGTATCATGCGAATGGTTGATGGGGTGCTTTTGGTTGTTGATGCAGCTGAAGGTACAATGCCACAAACTCGTTTCGTGTTGAAAAAAGCTTTAGATCAACACTTGACACCAATCGTGGTAATTAACAAGATTGATAAGCCAGGTGCTCGTCCTGAAGAAGTAGTTGATGAAGTACTTGATTTGTTTATCGAGTTAGGTGCCGATGAAAGTCAACTTGAATTCCCAGTTGTTTACGCTTCTGCTATGAACGGAACTTCAAGTCTTTCACCTGATTTAGATTCTCAAGAACACACGATGAAACCAGTTTTTGATACTATTCTAGAAAACATTCCTGCACCAATCGATAATTCAGAAGACCCATTACAATTCCAAGTAGCAATGCTTGATTATGATGACTTCGTTGGTCGAATTGGTATCGGTCGTGTATTCCGTGGAAAAATCAAAGTTGGTGACAACGTGGTTGTTATGAAACTTGATGGTTCACAACAAAAATTCCGAGTTACTAAAATCATGGGATTTGTTGGTTTGAACAAGGTGGAAATTAACGAAGCTAAGGCTGGAGATTTAATTGCGGTTTCTGGTATGGAAGATATTAACGTTGGTGAAACAGTTGTAGCACCTGACGCTCTTGAACCACTACCAATTCTTCGAATTGATGAACCAACGATGCGGATGACTTTTGGTACTAATACTTCACCATTCGTTGGTAAAGAAGGTAAATTTGTTACTGCTCGTCAATTAATTGACCGACTTGAAAGAGAACTTCATACTGATGTTTCTCTTCGAGTTGAAGAAACTGATGATCCCGGTTCATGGGTAGTTTCTGGTCGTGGAGAACTTCACTTGTCAATCTTGATTGAAACCCTTCGTCGTGAAGGTTTCGAACTTCAAGTTTCTCGTCCTGAAGTTATTTACAAAGATATTGATGGAGTTAAATCAGAACCTTTTGAATCTGTACAAATTGATACTCCAGATGAATATTCTGGTTCAATCATTGATACACTTTCACAACGTAAGGGTGAAATGCAAAACATGGAAAGTGTTGGTAATGGTCAAACACGGATGACTTTCTTAGTTCCATCTCGTGGTTTGATTGGTTACTCAACTCAATTCCTTTCAATCACCCATGGTTACGGAATTATGAACCATACTTTTGAAAAGTATGCTCCAGTTGTTAAGAACTGGAACCCTGGTCGTCGTAATGGTACCCTTGTTTCAATTAATACAGGTAAGGTTACTACTTACGCCATCATGGCAGTTCAAGATCGTGGTAAGATTTTTACTGATCCAGCTACTGAAGTTTATGAAGGTATGATTGTTGGTGAAAACTCACGTGATAACGATATTTCTGTTAATATCACTCGTGGACGTAACCAAACCAACGTTCGTGCAGCTGGTTCTGAAGATATTGCTAAGGTTAAAGCCCCAGTTCACTTAACTCTTGAAGAATCACTTGAATTCTTGAATAGTGATGAACTTTGTGAAGTAACGCCTGAAACTGTTCGTTTAAGAAAACGTATTTTAAATACTGGTGAACGTGAAAAGGCAGCCAAGAAAAATAAAAACAAAAATAAATAATTAAATTTTTAAAAAGGATTACTCAACTGAGTAGTCCTTTTTTTTAGGTATAAATACTAGTACAATAAGAATAATCACTGAAAAATAAAATTGTTGGAGATAGTTATGAAAAAAAGATCTAGTATTGATTGGTATTTAATGGTTCCGTACATCATTCTATGTTTATTTGGAATTGTTATGGTCTATTCTGCCAGTGCCGGAATTGGGTTATCTTTTGGTCAAGGGGAAGCGACAATGCTTGCCGAAAAACAAACCTTTTATTTTCTAATTGGGTTAGTAATTATATTTTGTGTTAATAAGTTCTTTTTTAAATTTATTTTGTCAAATCGATTTGTAATATATCTTTTTTGGGGACTCTTAGTTGCATTACTATACGTTAAGCTACTTGGAAAAACGATTAACGGTGCTGCTGGCTGGATTTCCTTAGGTTTTTTTAGTTTACAACCAGCTGAATTTTGTAAGTTTTTTTTCATTATTTTCTTTGCTTTAATCTTACGAAAACGACAACTTAATATTGAAAATTATGGACTAGGAACATCTTTTAAAGAAAATTTTTTCCCACTTTTCATTCCGGCCACAATTTTACTTTTAATTGCCGTCCAACCAGATACTGGGGGAGCTGCCATTAATTTTATGATTGTCTTTGCAATGCTTTTAGGGGCTAGTCGAAGTGGCAAAACATTGCGAAATTGGACTGGCATAGTTGCATTCTTTATAATCGCTTTTTATACCGCATCTAGTTTTTTTGCTGATGTAGGACAACATATCCATAGTTATCAAGTGCAAAGAATTGTTGCTTTCCATAATCCTTTTTTACATGCCCAAACTTCGGGAGCCCAATTAATAAATTCATTTTATGCCATTAGTAATGGGGGGCTTGCAGGTCGGGGATTAGGGAATAGTATCCAAAAAATGGGTTATTTACCTGAAGCCAATACTGACTTTATCATATCAATTATTTCTGAAGAATTTGGATTAGTTGGAATAATCTTTGTGTTGGGCTTGCTTTATTTTATGATTATTCAAATAATTCAAATTGGTCGTCAGACTAATAATTTACAATATAGTTCAATTTGTTATGGAACAGCAGCTTATCTTACCATTCAAACCTTATTTAATGCAGGTGGTGCAGTTGCGCTAGTCCCATTGACTGGAGTGGCTTTGCCGTTTATTAGTTATGGTGGATCAAGTATGTTTACTTTGAGCCTTTGTATTGCTTTAGTTTTAAAAATCAGTAGTATTGAAAAACAGGAACAATTACAAAAATAAGAGGAGAATGAAATTTGGAAACTATTCAAGCTCGAACTGAATTACTGGTTTCGATTTTTTCGTTGAAACAAGCCAAAAACTTAAAAAAATTTGGAGATGTTCGCTTTATTTCTAAAAAAATGCATTACGTGATTTTATTTGTTGATTGTGAGCAAATTGAAGCGACAATTGAAGAAATAAAAAAGCAGCGCTATGTAAAACGGGTTGAAAAGACCCCTACGATTGCTTTAGCTAAAGAACTAAATGAATTAAATTTGAATGCGATGGAGGAAGAATAATCATGAGAATTATCTCTGGTAAATTTGGGGGACGCAAAGTTGCTCCAGTTCCTGGAACCAAAACGCGTCCAACCACTGATAAAGTCCGCGAATCGCTATTTAATATGATTGGACCATACTTTGATAATGGTTCATTTTTAGATTTATTTGCTGGCTCAGGAGCCGTTGCAATTGAAGCAATTTCACGTGGAATGCAGCAGGCCGTCTTAGTTGATCGACAATATGCTGCGTTTAAAACGATTAAAAAGAATATTGAAATTACAAATGAAGAACAAAGTGCTTTTAAAGTCTTGAAAATGGATGCCGAGCAGGCATTAAAAAAATTAGCAGCTAAGCACGAAAAATTTGATTATATTTTTTTGGATCCACCCTATGCAGCACAACAAATGGTTAAACAATTAGCCGAAATTAAAAAATATGACTTGTTAAATCCCAAAGGACTCGTAATTTGTGAAACTGATAATAAAACTAATTTGGCAGAAGTCCCAGATTATAGTTTGATTAAGCAAAAGGATTATGGGTTAACGGTGATTACCATTTATCAGTCGTTAGAATAGGAACTAATTATGAAAAAAGTAATTTATCCAGGTAGTTTTGATCCAATTACCAATGGCCATTTGAATATCATAAAACGGGCTGCTCAAATTTTTGATGAAGTAGTGGTAGCAGTCGGAAATAATCCCGATAAGCAAACGCTATTTTCTGCTGCTGAACGAGTAAATTTAATTAAGCAGTCCGTTACTGATATTCAAAATGTATCAGTTACCGAATATAATGGCTTAACGGTTAACTTTGTCAAAGAACAAGGTACTAACCTAATTATTCGAGGAACCCGTGATTCAAGTGATTTTGTTTTTGAAAAGGAAATCGCTAACTTAAATAGTCTTTTAGATGATCAGATGGAAACATTGTTGATTTTTGCCAACAAAAATTACGAATTAATTTCTTCGTCCATGGTAAAGGAAATTAATCGGTTTGATGGTGATGTTTCTCAATTTGTCCCGAGCCCAGTTTTAGCAGCTTTGAAAGTGAAGGTAAATCATGAAAAAAATAAAAAACTCGATTAAAAAACATAAAATTTCTTTATCACTGACCGTGGCAATTCTTTTTATTTTATGGTTATTTTTATGGCCCTTAAATGCCTTAGTTGAAGCTCCCGGAGAAGCAATTGACCTTCAACCAATGGTTAAGATTGATAACGTTCAAAAACTGAAAAAAACTAAATTTATGATTACCGCCGTTTCTATTTCACAAGCACATCCGATTTCTTATTTACAAAAGCAATTTAACCCACATTTATCGATTGAAAGTGCTAATTCAATTACTGGCGGACAAAATAATGAACAATTTAGTAATGTTCAAACGGTGTATATGAATACCGCAATTAATAACGCCATTTACGTGGGTTACCATCATGCCCATCGTGAAGTTACTAAAAATTACCAAGGAGTTTATGTATTGTCGTTATTACCAAATTCTGATTTTAAGGGAAAACTAGAACCAGCAGATTTAGTGGAGTCAATTAATGGTAAACGGCTTAAACAAAGTATTGAATATGTTAAGTACATTAAGAGTTTACCGGATAATGCCAAATTAACGATTCAGTTTAAGCGCAATGGTAAAAATCACGAAGTAAAAGGGCAAAAGCGCCAAATTGTGCCGGGCTTTAATGGGGTAGGAATGACGATGACGGATGATATGACTGTCAAAACGAATCCTGAAATTAAAGTTGATCCAGGTGAAATTGGAGGCCCATCAGGTGGCTTGATGTTTGCTTTACAAATTTACAGTCAGCTTGAACACAAGTCGTATTCGTTTAGTAAAGTAGCTGGAACTGGTACGATTGCACCAAATGGTGATGTTGGTGAAATTGGTGGAATCGATAAGAAAATTATTGCCGCCAATGAAAGTGGAGCACAAGTATTTTTTGCCCCATATGTAAAACCAACTAAAGCTAACCTAGCAATGGAAGGTGAAAAACAAACTAATTATCAAGTTGCTAAAAAGACCGCTGAAAAGTATGCACCGCATATGAAAGTGGTTCCAGTTAAGAATTTTAATGATGCATTGAATTATTTGGAAAATCATTAGCCTAACTTTAGAAAGAGAAGAAGATAAATGACAGAAATTAAATCAATTTATGATTTTAAAATTAAAGAAATGAATGGCAAACTGATTAATTTTGCTGACTTCAAAGATAAAGTTGTTTTAGTGGTAAATACAGCCAGTAAATGTGGACTTGCCGGACAGTTGAAAGATTTAGAAGCCTTATATGTAAAGTATCACAATCAAGGACTTGAAGTGATCGGTTTTCCTTCTAATCAATTTCATCAAGAACTTGCAAGTCAAGACGTTAATGAATATTGTAAACTTCATTATGGGGTGACTTTTCCCATGACTACCATGGTAAAGGTCAACGGCGAAAGTGAAAGTCCGCTTTTTGCTTATTTAAAAAAGGAATCAGGACACGGAAAAATCAAATGGAATTACACTAAATTTTTAATTAGCCGTAATGGTGAATTAATTCATCGCTATGCACCAATCACATCCCCGTTAAAAATAGAACCAGAAATTATAGCTGCATTAAATAATCATCAGTAACAAAAAGACCTCATCAGAATAATTGATGAGGTCTTTTTAACATGACTATCTTTTCAAGAATTTCCAAATGATACTTCCGATAAATGCTGCAATTAAAACTAAAACAAAGCAAATTAATAAAATTTCATTAGGTAAATAAATTCCTAAAATTAAGATGATAAGGTAGAAAATGAAACTAAAAATAAAGATTACCGTATCAATAAAACAGATGATTTGACCACAGTCAGACCAAGCAATTTTATAGGCGGGTCTTTTCATTAATTTGTCAATTCCCCATAAGCATGCTGTGACAATCCATAATACAAGATTTACCACGATTAAAAAGATTAATGAATTAAGACTACTGAATAAATTAAACATCCTATGCACCTCCAATTTTTAATTTAATTCTATTATAGTCTTTTTTACTTGATTTTTTAATTTATCCTAGCTAAGTTTGCATCATGCGGCCCCTTGAAAGCACAGCTAAATGATTAACTGTCTTTTTGGTATACAATATAACCGTAGGCAAATCGTTGCTTGCGACAAAAATAAACGGCTAGGTAAAATTAATGAAAAAAATAGAGTTAAAAAAGCCGGCAACTGCAGACGAAATTATTACGGGAACATTTACAATTGATGATTTTAAAATTAAATATGAGATTAGCCCTAATATGAATCAAAAGTATCTTTATAACGTGCGGTTTTACTCTCTAAAAGATGAAGAACTAGACGACACAAATCGTGCAGTTGAAGAAACAATTAAGTATAATGAACTCAATTTTAAAGATGAAAATGATGTTTATGCTTGGGACGATTTTTTGGATATTGAACCCAAAACTAACCAAGGAACATCCTTTGTAATTATTTTTAGTGCTTAAAATTAAAGGAGAAAACCAAATGAAAATTATGATTATTGGTGGTTCAGGTAGAGTAGGAAACGCCTTGGTGGAAGACTTTCTAACTAGATCAGAGGCAGAAGTTACAATTGCTGTTGCTCATCCAGAACGGATAGCAATTACTGATCATAAGCGGGTCAAAGTGATTAAAATGAATTTAGGTAAATTAAACATTGCTGAATTAACTAAATTAGAAACCGGATTTAATGCCATTTACTTTGTTGCCGGTTCAAGGGGCCATGATTTAATTAACGTTGATAGTTTTGGAGCAATTAAAACGATGATTGCAGCAGAAAAGGCCGGCGTCTCGCGTTATCTAATGTTAAGCTCGTACGGTTCATTAGAATTAGATAGTTGGTTAAATCAGGAAAAGTATGCTGCTTTACAGGAGTACCAAGCTGCTAAATTTATGGCAGATAATTATCTAATTAAAAGTACGAATTTAAATTACACAATTTTGCAACCTAGTTCGCTTGTGGAGGGAAAAGGAACTGGTAAAGTTGATTTTGATGCTTCGAAACCAACTCATTCAAGTTCAATTAAAGATGTAGCAAGGGTCTTATTTTTAAGTTTAGATAATGCGCAAACTTATAAAAAGGTGATTACAATGCAAAATGGGACCAATAAAATTGAAGATGCTTTAAATGACTTAAGTCGTTAAAGGGAGTTGATTTTTAATGAAATTTGAATATGAACCAGGACGTTTTTATGCTGAAGTTGATGATAAAACCGTTGCTGAATTAATTTTTACAATTGGAAATAACGTGATTTCAATTAACCATACGTTTGTTGCTCCAGAATATCGGGGACGAGGAATTGCGGGAAAGCTAATGTTAACGGTGATTAACTATGCTCAAGAACATCAATTTAAGATTGAACCAGTTTGTAGTTATGCTCAACAATTTTTTGCTCGAAACGATAAGTATGCTGATTTACTTTTAGATGAAAATTAATTTGAAGTTGCCTTTAAATGATTGTGATATAATTAACATACGATTTATCTAAATTATTTAAAAGATTAGAGGCGATTACTTTGGAAAAAGAAAAACTTCATGAACAGATGAAAATCTTAAGGAAAGCTGCTGCTAAAGCTAGCCATAATAAAATTGGTAAACGAAACCGCAGTGGAATTGTGGGCGTTACTAAATTAATTAATCGAAATCAGGATGGACGGGAATATATTTATTGGCAAGCTAGTATTAATGTTCATGGTAAGCAACATTTGAAACGCTTTAAAGAAAATGAAAGAAAAGATGCGATTATTCAAAGAGGTTTGTGGGAGCGAGAATTTTTAGGCGAATTACAGCCGTCGATTAAGGCCTATGTTTTGAATTACTTAAAGCTTAATAATGAGATAATTTCTTAAAAAAGTTGGAAGACAAAATTTTGTCTTCCAACTTTTTCGTATTTATATAAAGAAAGGGGAGAAAGATGGATAAGTATATTGGAAAAGTTAAAGAATTAATTGAAGAATATAAATATCAAGTTATTTTTGGTTTATTGATTTGCATGGTTTTAACTGGGGCGTACTGTTTTATTAGCCAAAGTACTGAGGCAACCACAACTAACTCACTTACATCAACCAAACCAAACTCTGCAAAGGCCACTAATAAAGGGAATGGTCAGTCGACTACGAATAATCAACTGCATGAACAAATTTTTGTTGACGTAAAAGGTGCTGTTTTGAATCCTGGGGTATATCAAGCAACAAGAAGTATGCGAGGAACCGATTTAATTAAAATGGCTGGTGGATTTAACGAACATGCTGATCGAAATCAGGTTAATCTTGCCAAAAAGGTTACTGATCAAGAAATTTTATACATTCCAATTCAAGGAGAAATTTCTGCGAATCCTGTAACGAACCTTGGTAACCCTACTGATAAATCTAATAATGATGGTAAAACTGGTTCAGATACTAAAGCTAGTGGTGATAAAATTAACTTAAATGAAGCTGATGCCACTAAGATGCAGACCATTAATGGGGTAGGCCAAAAGAAAGCGGAAAAAATAATTGATTATCGCAATCAAAATGGACCATTTAAATCAGTAGATGATTTAAAAAATGTCCCGGGATTCGGGGACCGAACCGTTGCTAATTTAAAACCATCGTTATCTGTTTAATGAGATTTGCTATACTTATAGTATTAATCGATTATGGAGGAGAAAACGATGACGAAAAAAAGGCTTCCTTGGGATCAATATTTTATGATACAAGCAATTTTAGTCGCTACTAGAAGTACTTGCGAACGTTTATCAGTTGGGGCTGTTTTGGTACGCAACAAGCGTGTAATTGCATGTGGTTATAATGGTTCAGTTTCTGGTGATGTTCATTGTATTGATGAAGGTTGTTATATGGTTGATGGCCATTGTCAAAGAACCATTCATGCTGAAATGAATGCAATTTTACAGTGTGCTAAATTTGGTGAATCCACTGATAATGCCGAAATTTATGTGACCGATTTTCCCTGTTTGCAGTGTACTAAAATGCTACTACAAGCGGGCATTAAAACGATTAAATATCTTCGAGAGTACCACAATAGTGAATACGCAGAATCATTATTAAAAAAAGAACAGATTAAAGTTGAAAAGGTAAAAATTGATAAAGAACAAATTGAAGACCTACCATTTGATAAATACTTATCTTTCGATAAATAATTAAAAAGAACTTCTATGTAATGACAGCCCTATTATGGGGATGTTTGTCGTTATTTTTTGCTGGGCAAATCGTATTTGCTAGTATCGGAACTAGTTTAGTTTTATTTCGAATTTATTGTTTAAAAATTAAAGGATTATTGGGAAAAAATTTGCTATTGGCGCTAATTCCATTAGTTTTGTTTAGTATTCATTATCAACATGAAACCCAAAAACGAATTACAATTGAACATTTAAGCAAACCAGGACAAACGCTAAGGCTTGAAATTTTACCCGACGAAATTCATCTTAACGAAAATCGATTTCGGGCTTTAGGGTACTCACCTGAAGCTAAACAAACAGTCTTATGTTTTGGAGTACTGAAGAATCAACGAGAAAAAGAGTTAATTAAGGGAATTAAACAAAAAAACCAACTAAAAGTAGTTGGAGATTTATCTGTGTTAGAAGCGGCCCCGAACGTTAACCAATTTGATTCCCAAACCTTTTATGGGCAGCAAGGAATTTACGGCCAAGTTAAAATTACCAAACTAGAAAGTAGTTGCTCAAGCAAGGCTTCACTAATTGATCAACTCCATCTTTTTCGTTTTTGGGGTTTAGAAACTGCTAATCAATTACCCAAATATCTTAAAATGTATGTTCAAAGTCTCGTTTTTGGTTATAAAAATATTGATTTCAAAACTGAGATGGATGGAATTCAGCAGTTAGGCTTGATTCATTTATTTAGTATTTCGGGAATGCATGTTTATTTTTTAATTGATTTGATTTTAATGTTGACGTCATTGATGCACCTTAAACGAGAACGGGTGCAATGGGGACTAATTGTTGGTTTGCCAGCGTACTCAATCATTGCTGGATCGGCAGTTGGATTAATTCGGGCCATTTTAATGATTGAAGAACGGCTAGTTGCTAATAAGTTTAAATTGTATTTTACTAGATTAGATGTGTGGTCTTTGGCTTTGATGATTAACTTATTAATTAATCCGATGCTTCTATTAGAATTTGGCTGCCAACTTTCTTATGCCTTATCTTTAGCTTTGATTTATCTTGGAAATGTGAATGAGATAAAACGAACTTTATGTTTGGAATTAGTTAGTTTTCCAATTGTTATATATTATATGTATGAGTGGCACGCTTTATCATTGCTAGCTAATTTACTCATCATTCCCTTTTTTACCGTGCTTATTTTTCCACTAGTATTAGTTGGATATTTGTTAAGTTTGCTTAAAATTCCAGGTGTAAACTTAGTGGACGCGTTTTTAATGATTTTTGATCACTTTACAACGCTCATTTCGTGTTTACCCGGTAAAATAACTTTTGGCAAACCGTGGATAATTTTTGTGATTTTGATGATAATTTGTGGTTTGTTATATATAGAAAGGGCTAAATTAAAGTATATAGTTGTGTTGATCTGTTTGAGTTTAGGGATGTATGGCGTTATTCATTATTCGATTAGTGGTGAAGTTACCTTTTTTGATGTAGGTCAAGGTGATAGTATTTTAGTTAGAACGCCTTTTAATCGGTCAATCACTTTGATTGATACTGGTGGAAAACCTAATTTCTTTGCTAAACAGGGACAAAAAGATGTTTATCTGGCACCGAATACTTCAATCCGGTATTTAAAAAGCATTGGAATTAATCACATTGATAATATTTGTTTAAGTCATCAGGATTCTGATCACATCGGAGATCTGCCCGCTTACCTAAAAGATATGAAAGTTGATCGAGTTTATATTCCCCTGGGAATGGAAAAAAATCAGCATTTTATGAAAAAGATTAGGCCTTTCAAAAATTTTAAATTAGTTAGTGTAAAAGCTGGGGATACGATTGCTGGAACTTCATTAAAGGTGATTCATCCTTTTGTTGCTGGATTAGGTAAGAACGAAGATTCAATGGTACTATATAGTCAAATTAATCACTTAAATTGGATGTTTACAGGTGATTTAGATCGGGCAGATGAGATTAAAATCTTAGACAAGTATCCAGATTTGAAAATTGATGTGCTGAAGTTAGGTCATCATGGCAGTAAAACAGCATCTGACCCAAAATTTATTCATGCCATCGAACCCAAAGTTGGAATTATTTCAGCTGGAAGAAATAATCACTATGGTCATCCTAATCAAGAAACCCTGCAAACAATGGCAAAAGAACATGTAAGCTTAATCAGTACCCAAAAAGTCGGAATGATTTCCTATCGTTATCGGTTACAAAACGGGTACTTTACCACAAAATGGAAGGGGGATTTAAATGAGTTTAACCGATAAAATTAAAACAATGGCAACTACGCAAGCTCCAGTTTACCTAGTAATCGGGAAAAACGATTATTGGGAAAACGAAATAATGCAACAAATCAAAAAGATTATTCCACCAGAAGAACAGACCATGAACTTTGGTGTTTATGATATGGAAGAAACACCTTTGGCGGTGGCCATGAACGATGCTTTGTCGATGCCTTTTTTTGGTGAAAAAAGACTAGTACTAATTAAAAATGCTTACTTCTTAACTGGGAGTCGGTCAAAAAGTAAAATTAAGCACAATGTCGATGAATTAGAGCAATACCTTGATCATCCTTCGGCAGAGACCATTTTAGTTATCTTGGCCCCATACGATAAATTAGATGGACGTAAAAAAATTGTTAAAAAACTAAAAAACAAAAGTACGACAATTACTCTTAGTGATTTTTCGGAACGCGAGACTGCTGATTTTGTAAGACATCAAGCTGAAAAGCAGGGCTATCAAATTGAAACGGATGCAATGAATGAATTGTATGCCCGAACTTTGGGTGATTTAAGTAAGATGATGAATGAATTACAAAAGATTTTTATTTATTGCAATGATTCAAAACAAATTACGGTAGCAGTGGTAGATAAGTTAGTCTCTAAGTCTTTAGATCAAAATGTTTTTGCGTTAGTTGATTACATCGTAACGGGGAAAACCACGCAAGCAATTCAGTTTTACCACCAATTACTGGAACAAAAACAAGAGCCAGTTCAAATTAATGCAATTTTGGAAAGTCATTTCCGCTTATTGTTGCAAATTAAAATCTTGTTGAAGCATAGTTATAGTCAAAATATGATTACTAATACTCTAAAAGTTCATCCTTATCGGGTTAAATTAGCTATGCAATCATCACAAAAGTTTTCTTTGAATTATCTAAAGGATGCTTATCTACAATTGATTCAAATCGAATGCAAATTAAAAAGCAGCACCGCTAATCCGGAACTACTTTTTGAAATGTTTGCGATTAAATTAGGACAAAAAAAGAACTCAATTTGATATGAGTTCTTTTTTATTATGATAATTTATTCATGATGTTTGCTAAGTGTGACTTTTTACGGTTAGCACTGTTAGTCTTGATAAGACCTTTTGATTTTGAATGATCAATTGCAGCAACTGCATCACGGTATAAAGCTTCAACGTCGCTTGCACCTTTGGCACTAGCATTTTCAAAAGCTTTAACAGCAGTTCTCATACGGTTCTTTTCAGAAGCGTTTCTTTTACGAGCGATTTCGTTAGTTTTCATACGTTCGATAGCTGATTTAATAACTGGCATAATATTTTCACCTCCACAATAGTGAAATTAATCCTAACTCCACAGTTTTAACATTCATAATTATACAAAATATAAGCCATAATTGCAATACAAGCTAAGATTTGTTTGAAATTTTGTTTTAAATGATGTATATTTAATAAGTAACTGGTTCTTAGTTTTACGATTTACTGACGTAATACTCAGAACTGCGGGATTTTTAATTGAAAGGTGGTAAAGCATAATGGCTTTAACTAAAGAACAAAAAACTGAAATTATCAACAAATTCGCTACTCACGAAGGTGACACTGGTTCAACTGAAGTACAAATCGCAGTTTTAACAGCAGACATCAACGAAATTAACGGACATATGAAAGAACACAAAAAAGATTTCCATTCACAACGTGGACTTATGAAAAAAATTGGTCACCGTCGTAACTTATTGACTTACTTACGTAAGAAAGATGTACAAAGTTACCGTGAACTAATCAAAGCTTTAGGATTACGTCGTTAATCTTAATTCTAAAAAGGATGAGGCATTTTGCCTCATCCTTTTTTTAACCAATTTTATGCCTAAATATGTTACACTAAAGTTACATGTTAGATTTTGAACGAGTGCCTAATTGATAAATAATAAAAAATAGTAACTGTAATATATTGAGGTGTAATTAATGAAAAAGAATATTAAAATCATACCACTTGGTGGTGTGCGAGAAGAGGGCAAAGATTTATTTGCCGTTGAAGTGAATGAAAGTAGTATTTTCATTCTTGATTGTGGATCTAAGTTTCCTTTAGATGATATGTTAGGAATCGACTATGTCATTCCTGACTTTTCATACCTTCGGGATAACAAAGAAAAGATTGTTGGAGTATTTTTGACTTCAGGACATCTTGATTCAATTGGTTCATTACCATACTTTCTTAGTGAATTTAATGTACCAGTTTTTGGTACGGAACTTTCAATTAAGATTGCCGAAAAATTAGTTAAAAAGAATCGTAAATCTAAAAAGTTTGATGATTTCCACATTATTAATGATAAAAGTGAAATTGCTTTTGATGATGGTTCCGTTAGTTTCTTTGGGGTAACACATTCAATTCCTGATGCAGTTGGAATTGTCATTTCCACTGACCAGGGAAGTATTGCTTATACAGGAGACTTCAAATTTGATCAAACGGTTCCGGAGGCATATCGGACTAATTATGCGGCCATTGCAGAAGTTTCAAATAAAAATGTTTTAGCATTACTTTGTGATGCAAGAAATGCTGAAGATAATTCTAAAGTAACTGAAGAAAAGAAAGTTCAAGAATTTTTAATTGATACTTTAGATTACCAAAATGGGCGAGTGATTATTACTTGTCTTTCTGGTCATATTCTTCGTTTACAAGAAATTATTGATGCGGCTGCCGAAACCGGACGAATGATTTACGTAGCTAACGAAAAATCTAAATTCATGATTGATACGGCCATTGAACAAGGGAAACTAAAACTTCCAGACCAAGAAATTTTTGTTGCTTCGATTGACGAGTTAGAAAAATTAGATCCTGACAAAACTATTATTCTACATGTTGGCCAACCTGGAGAAGAAATGCTTTCACTTCAAAGAATGGCTAGTCAAAGAAACAAGAAACTCAAGATTGAACCAGGTGATTTAGTATTATTAGCTACCTCACCATTACGGGCAATGGATAATGCTTGGTCAAAAACTAGAGATATGGTTTATCAAGCTGATGGAACCGTTGCATCAATTGACACAGAGCTTGATTTATCAAGTGATGCTAGTCGTAGTGACATTCAAATGATGATTAGCTTAATTAATCCAGATTATTTGATTCCAGTTCAAGGTGAATATCGGCAACTACAATCTGAACGTGAAGCTGCCTTAGATGCTGGTTTCCCTGATGATCACATTATTATGCCAGCTAAAGGTGACGTGATTGAGTTTGAAAATGGACATATGTTACTTGCCCAGGCTGTCTCAGCTTCCGATACCATGATTGATGGAATTGGGGTGGGCGATATTGGAAACATTGTCCTTCGTGATCGAAATATTCTTTCGCAAGATGGAGTTTTCATTGCGGTTGTAACCATTGATCGTAAAAAGAAAGAAATTGTTGAAGGGTCGAAAGTAACATCTCGTGGATTTGTTTATGATCAATCAAATCAAGCTTTGTTGCAAGAAGCATCTGATTTAGTTGAAACTACGGTGCAAAATAATTTAGATAATAAAGATTTTGACTGGAGTCATTTAAAACAGGATGTACGTGAAAAATTAAGCTCTTTCCTTTACAAGAAAACGGATCGTCGTCCCGTAATTCTTCCAGTGATCATGGAAGTTAACCAACATCATCGACGGTTTAAAAATAACCAAAAGAAAAATTAATTAAAGAGGATTGAGCAAGTTGCTCAATCCTTTTTGCTTTTTAGAAAGGGTATTTTATGAATACTGAACAATTAGCAAGGTTTCAAACTGCTAAAAATAAAATTGAAAATCAAGATTTTGGGGCAGCAACTGATATTTTATTGGATTTATATGATGAAGTTGATGAAAATCAAGTAGTTTTACTGCTAGGTGAAACTTTATTTAATGATCATAAATTTGTGAGTGCTAGTCGATTAGTTGACAATCATTTACTGATTTTTTTGCAGGATAATTTTGCTTTATTAACTAAAATATATTTAAAAAATCATCGATATTTGCAATTACAAATTATTGCTGATGGGCAAAATGAGAAAATTAAACATGAGTTACTCAGCAAAATTAAACAAAGTGAAGCTGAATATGAAAACAATGAGCCAACTACAATTGCAAGTAAAAGTCGGGAATTTATGCATTTAGGTGCCTTTTCTGCAACTCGGCAAAGGGAAGTGATTAGCGAAGCAGAAACATTACCTTTGCAAAAATATGTAGCTGGAGTTCGGTTGAATCTGTTAGATCAAGACGTTAATCCGGTCTGGAGAATGCAACTATTAAATAACTTAATGCGGATGGGTTTTAATAAGTCAGTTGATTTTATTTGGATTGATGATACTAAGCACAGCATTATTCCGAAAAGTGCGCTTGATATTGAACAAACTAAGGCCTTTCAAAAGATGCAACGAGTGATTGATGAAACGATTGGTCAAGAAGATCCGATTATAGCCGCCCAATTACAGGTAGTGGTTAACGTTGATTTACAATTGCTATTTCCTTATATTGATAAAATTGTGATTAATCCTGAAATTTGGTTAGCGACGATTAAGCAAAAAATGTTTGGAGATCTTTCTAAACCAATTGATGATAAAGATGTGTTAAAATGGTTGAGTTTGATTGATTCAATTATGCAAACCCTAACAAACTAATAAAATTTGGGGCTTAGTGGTTTACAAAAGTGTTTTCAGTCTATATAATATGTTAATGAATTCTTTGAGAGAACCACTTTATTTTTAACGTAATTGTAGTATAATTACAGGTAAAGATACTTTGGGTTTCTCCAAAGGACGTCTTACGAAAATAATAGGAGGGTTTCATAATGGCAAAAGAACATTACGAAAGAACAAAACCCCACGTTAATATTGGTACTATTGGCCATATTGATCACGGGAAGACTACTTTAACTGCAGCAATTTCAAAAGTTTTATCAGACAGAGGTTTAGCTAAGGCTGAAGATTTCGCTGATATCGATGCTGCTCCAGAAGAAAAAGAACGTGGTATCACTATCAACACTGCCCACATCGAATACGAAACAGAAAAGCGTCACTACGCTCATATCGATGCTCCTGGACATGCCGATTATGTTAAAAACATGATCACTGGTGCTGCTCAAATGGATGGTGCTATCTTAGTTGTTGCCGCAACTGATGGTCCTATGCCACAAACACGTGAACACATTTTGTTAGCTAAACAAGTTGGTGTTGATTACATCATCGTTTTCCTTAACAAGACTGACATGGTTGATGATGAAGAACTTATCGACTTAGTTGAAATGGAAGTTCGTGATTTATTATCAGAATACGGTTACGATGGTGACAACACACCTGTTATCCGTGGTTCAGCTCTTAAAGCCCTTAACGGTGACAAAGAAGCCGAAGAACAAATCATGAAGTTGATGGATACTGTTGATGAATACATCCCAACTCCAGAACGTGACGAAAGCAAACCTTTCATGATGCCTATCGAAGATGTATTTACTATCACTGGTCGTGGTACTGTTGCATCAGGTCGTATCGAACGTGGTGTTATTAAAGTTGGTGACGAAGTTGAAATCGTTGGACTTGTTGAAGACGTATTGAAGACTACTGTTACTGGTATTGAAATGTTCAGAAAAACTCTTGACGAAGGTCAAGCCGGTGATAACATTGGTGCCTTACTTCGTGGTGTTAACCGTGAACAAGTTGTTCGTGGACAAGTGCTTGCTGCACCTGGTTCAGTTCAAACTCACGAAAAATTCTCTGCCGAAGTATATATCATGAGCAAAGAAGAAGGTGGACGTCATACTCCATTCTTCTCAAACTACCGTCCTCAATTCTACTTCCATACCACTGATGTTACTGGTGTTATCGAATTAGATAAAGGTACTGAAATGGTTATGCCTGGTGATAACACAACATTCCACGTTGAGTTAACTAAACCAGTTGCAATCGAAAAAGGTACTAAATTCACTATTCGTGAAGGTGGACACACTGTTGGTGCCGGTACTGTTACAAGTATTGACGACTAATAAGTATCTAAAAAAGATCAAAGACTTTGTCTTTGGTCTTTTTTGTTTCTTTCGTATATGTTTACATTTTATAGTGCATAAGTTAAAATAATATATGTATATAAATTACTTGAAAAAGTTCTATTATTTTTCATGTTGGAGGAATTTAAAATGGCTGATTGGGCAAAAAAAGAATTAAACAAGGGTGAATTAACTTTTAAAATTGACCTTGATAAAATCAAGGAAGGTTTAGATAAAGCCTTTGACAAGAACAAGAAAAACATTAAAGTACCTGGCTTCCGTAAAGGTAAAGTTTCACGTCAAGTATTTAATCAAATGTATGGTGAAGAAGCATTGTATCAAGATGCTTTAAACATCATGTTACCAGAAGTTTACGCTGAAGCAGTTGCTGAAGCCGGAATTGATCCAGTTGGTCAACCTAACATTAATGTTGAATCAATGGAAAAAGGTCAACCTTGGGTACTTAAAGCTGACGTTTCTGTTAAACCTGATGTTGAATTAGGTGAATACAAAGGTGTTGAAGTTCCAAAACAAAACACTCGCGTATACAAAAAAGACGTTGATGCTAAATTAGACTCAATGCTTCAATCTCAAGCTGAACTTGTATTAGTTGATACTCCAGCTAAAGATGGTGATACTGTAATTATTGATTTCGATGGTTCAGTTGACGGTAACCACTTTGAAGGTGGAAAAGCTAACAACTACTCACTTGAATTAGGTTCAGGTTCATTTATTCCTGGTTTTGAAGATCAATTAGTTGGTCACAAAGCCGGTGATGATGTTGACGTTAAAGTAACTTTCCCTGCAGATTACCCACAAAAAGATCTTGCTGGTAAAGAAGCACTTTTCGAAACTAAAGTTCATGAAGTAAAAGAAAAACAATTACCAAAACTTGATGATGAATTTGCTAAAGATGTTGATGAAGATGTTGACACTTTGGATGCCTTAAAAGAAAAAATCAAGACTCAATTAAAAGAACAAAAAGAAGCAGCTGCTCACGATGCTATCGAAAATGATGCTATTGATGCTGCTGTTAACAATGCTACTGTAAAAGACATTCCACAAGTTATGCTTGATGAAGATGTTGAACGTCAAATGGATCAATATTTAGCTGGAATTCAACAACAAGGAATCCCTGCTGATATGTACTTCAAGATGACTGGTACTTCAAAAGATGATTTGAAGAAACAATTTGCTGCTGGTGCTGACAAACGTGTTAAGACTAGCTTAGTATTAGAAGCAATTGTTAAAGCTGAAAACATCGTTCCTTCAGAAGAAGAAGTTAACGCTGAAGTTGCTAACTTAGCTAAACAATACGGTATGCAAGAAGAAGCCGTTCGTGGTGCTTTGTCAGATGACATGCTTAAGCATGATCTTGGTATTCAAAAAGCTGTTGCAGTTGTTGTTGACAACGCAAAACAAGTTTCTAAGAGTGCCGCTGCTTCTGACGAAAAATAAGGTTTAATTACTTTAATATAGAAAGTCCGTTTAACGATTATCGTTACGGACTTTTTTGTTATAAACCAACTCTTTTGCAACCGCAAGCCTTTGTGGTATAGTTTTGAGAGTTGAAAAAATGACTTAGATAAAAAATGAGGAGATTTTTTAGATGTTTGATGATGAAACAAATAAAACGGTAACTTGCTCATTTTGTGGAAAATCACAAGACCAAGTTAAAAAAATTGTCGCTGGTCCTGGGGTTTATATTTGTAATGAATGTATCGATCTTTGTGAACAAATTATGGATACAGAAATTAAATCACAAGGTGCCGATGAGGAGATTAATGTTTTAACTCCAAAAGAAATTGTTGATCGTTTAGATCAATACGTAATTGGTCAAACGGAAGCTAAAAAAACTTTAGCCGTGGCAGTTTATAACCATTACATGCGAATTAAAGAATTAGCAAAACACGATCAAGAAGATACTGAAGGTGATTCAGATATCTACAAAACGATTGAATCAGAAACTGAAATTCAAAAAAGTAACATTGCAATGCTGGGACCTACTGGTTCAGGAAAAACTTACATTGCCCAAACTTTGGCTAAAATTATCAATGTTCCCTTTGCCATTGCAGATGCTACGACTTTGACCGAAGCCGGATATGTCGGTGAAGATGTGGAAAATATTCTTTTAAAATTATTGCAAAACGCTGATTTTGACGTTGAACGAGCTGAACATGGAATCATTTATATTGATGAAATTGATAAAATCGCTAAAAAAGGCGAAAATGTATCAATTACTCGTGATGTTTCTGGTGAAGGAGTTCAACAATCGTTGCTCAAAATTTTAGAAGGAACAATTGCTAATGTTCCACCAAAGGGTGGTCGGAAGAATCCCCAACAAGAATTCATTAAAATTGATACCAAGAACATTCTCTTTATCGTTGGTGGGGCGTTTCCTGGAATTCAAAACATTATCCGTGAACGTTTAGGTAACAAAACGATTGGCTTCGGGACTGATGCAGCTCATACTTTAAGCACTAGCGATAATGATGTGATGCAACAAGTTATCCCAGAAGACTTAATGAAATTTGGCTTGATCCCTGAATTTATCGGTCGACTTCCAATTTTAACTGCTTTAAATAAGCTTGATGAAGAAGACTTGGTTAAAATTTTAACCGAACCAAAGAATGCTTTGGTAAAACAATACCAAAAACTTTTAGCTCTCCAAGGAGTTAAATTGACCTTTGATAAAGCAGCACTTCGGACCATGGCGCAACAAGCAATTAAGCGGAATACCGGTGCACGGGGATTACGTTCAATTATTGAAAACGTTATGCGGGACGTGATGTTCTCATTACCAAGTCGAAACGATGTTGCTGAAGTGATTATTACTGAAGCCGCAGTTAATAAGCAAGAAGAACCACGTTTAGTATTAAAGAAAGATGTTAAAAGTTCTAAATAAAAGAACTGAATGGAGAAAAACGTTATGAATGTTACCGATGTAAACTTAGTCATGAGTGCCGTTGACCCCAAACAATATCCGAAAACTGGTTATCCAGAAATTGGTTTTTTGGGTCGTTCTAATGTAGGTAAGTCCTCATTAACTAATGTATTAATTAATCGACGTGACTATGCCCATACCTCTGGCCAACCAGGAAAAACCCAAACTTTGAACTTTTATGAAGTTAATCAATCCCTTTACTTTGTGGATGTTCCAGGCTATGGTTATGCTAAAGTTTCAAAGACCGAACGGGAAAAATGGGCTGGGATGATTGAAACTTATTTGACTCAAAGAGAAACTTTGCATGGAGTAATTAGTTTAATTGATGGTCGTCACGAACCAACTGAATTTGATTTACAAATGCGGGACTGGTTGGAATATTATAATATTCCAGTTTTATACGTAGCTACTAAAGTTGATAAAATTCCCAAAAGTAAGTTTAAACACCAAGAAACAGTTTTACGGAATAAATTACAACTAAGACCAGATGAAGAATTGGTAATGTTTTCTTCTAAAACTAAAGTTGGTAAAGATCAGATTTGGAATTGGATTGAAAAACAAATTAAGGCGTAAAAAAATCAGCTGTTAATTTAACAGCTGATTTTGTGTTTATTTAGCTTGATCACGTTTAAAGAATTTGTCGCGTTCCTTCGCTTCGGCTTGTTTATCTTCAATTTCTTTTTCATTTTCAACTTGCTCAGAATTTGAATTGTTTTTAGGGTTAAATTTTGCGAATTTGTTTAACATCGCATCTAAGTCGGCTTGTTTATTAATGTGTAAACCCATTTCATCACTCCCTTTGCTACATCATAGCAAAAAGGCGATTGATTGTCATTTAGTTATACAAGTGGGCCAGAAATAATTATAATTTAGATAATGGAGCAAAATGATGGGAGGTTTAAAATGGCATCTGAACATATCGAGAATAAATTAAAACTTTTACCCGAAAAGCCAGGAGTTTACATCATGAAGGATGATGAGGGGAAAGTTATTTATGTTGGTAAATCGAAAAACTTAAAAAATCGAGTTCGGTCATATTTTAAAAGTAAACAATACGGACGGCGAGCAAAGTTAGTCAAAAACATTGCTGATTATGAAACAATTATTACGGAAACTGATAAAGAGTCGTTTTTATTGGAAATTACCCTAATTCAAAAATATCGTCCGTATTATAACGTGCGATTAAAAAATGGGAATACAGGTTATCCCTACATTAAAATCACGAATGAACGAGATCCACAAATTCAAGTTACTAGTTACGTAAAAAAAGATGGCGCCTTTTATTATGGGCCTTATCCCAACGTTTATGCCGCTGATGAAACCATGCACTTTTTACAAAAGATGTACCCATTACGACGATGTAATGGTCACCAGGGCCGTGCTTGTCTTTATTATCACATGGGACAATGTCTGGGAGCGTGCTTTAAAGATGTCCCTGAATCAGAGTATAATGAACAAATCAAGAAGATTAAGTCATTCTTAAACGGAAATGTTGCTTCCGCTAAACGATTAATTAAAGAGCGGATGCAAGCAGCATCTGATAAAATGGAATATGAGCGGGCTGCTGAATTACGTGATCAATTGCAGTATATCGAAGCAACTGTGGAAAAACAAAAGATTATTTCTCATGACTATACGCAACGCGATGTCTTTAATTACTATGCTGATAAAGGCTGGTTATCAATTCAAGTTTTCTATATTCGGCAAGCACGGTTAATGAAACGAACCAAACGTTTATTTCCAATTTTAAGTACTCCAGAAGAAGAAATGACTAACTTTATTGTTCAATTCTATCAGCAACAGGGACGGGTTAAACCGCGTGAAATTTTAGTTCCTGATACAATTGATCCTGAAGTAGTGACAAAATTGACTGATATTCCGGCTAGAACTCCGATTAGAGGGCAAAAAAAGGCTTTGCTTAAAATGGCACGTGAAAATGCTAAGTATGTCTTAGATGAGAAGTTTCGGCTTCTAGAAATGAATCGGCGCAAAACGACTGGTGCAATGGAAGAATTAAGTGAGGCTTTACATTTGCCACCAATCCGGCGAATTGAAGCTTTTGACCATTCGCACATTGATGGGGCCGATTTAGTTTCGGCAATGGTCACGTTTGAAGATGGGAAACCTAACCGAAAAAATTATCGAAAATATAAATTACAAACGGTTGATCATGCTGATGAAGCAGCTAGTACCCGTGAAGTGATTCGGCGGCGTTACACTCGTTTATTAAAAGAGCATGCTGAAATGCCCGACTTGATTTTAATGGATGGTGGAATTATCCAAATGAACGCCGTTAAAGATGTTTTGGAAAATGAATTAGGATTGGATATTCCAGTAGCTGGGATGGTAAAAAATGATAAACATAAAACCGCTGATTTGTTGTATGGTGATAATGATCAACACATTGACTTAGATCCCAAGAGTCAGGCCTTTTATTTAGTGCAACGAATTCAAGATGAAGTGCACCGTTTTGTAATTAACTTCCATCATGATTTGCACAGCAAAAATTCAATGACTTCCCGTTTAGATAGTATTAAAGGGGTGGGACCAAAAACGAGAAATAAATTGTTGCGACATTTTGGTTCCATGAAAAATATTGAAGCAGCAAGTGTTCCTGATTTACAAGAATTAGGAATTTCAAAAACGGTAGCACAAACGATTGTGCTTACGTTCCAAAATTCGAAACCCAAAGCAGTAATGCGTAAGATGTAATAGAACGGAGAAAATATGTTTGTAGATCGAGTTAAATTTAATGTTAAAGCCGGAAAAGGTGGCGATGGAATGGTTGGTTTCCGTCGTGAAAAATACGTGCCAAATGGTGGACCATCCGGTGGTGATGGTGGCCGTGGTGGAAACGTGATTTTCACCGTTGATCCCGGTATGAGTACCTTGATGGACTTTAAATATAAAAAATTATTTAAAGCCAAAAATGGTGGTAATGGTGGGAACAAACGAATGACTGGAGCAAGTGCGGATGATTTGATTATTCGGGTTCCAGAAGGGACGACCATTTTTAATACCGCCACTAATAAAGTAATTGCTGATTTGACTAAACCCGGGGATGAAGCGGTAATTGCCCGTGGTGGACGAGGTGGTCGTGGAAATACTCATTTTGCGACTGCCAAAAATTCAGCTCCCGAAATTGCTGAAAATGGTGAACCAGGGGAAGAATTAGAAGTTAATTTACAACTTCGTTTATTAGCCGATGTAGGACTAGTAGCCTTTCCATCAGCAGGAAAATCAACTTTATTAAGTACGATTACCACTTCAAAGCCTAAGGTGGCTGAATATCACTTTACAACGTTAGTGCCTAATCTTGGAATTGTGAGAAATGATGACGGTAACGACTTTGTAATTGCTGATTTGCCCGGATTGATTGAAGGAGCCTCACAAGGAGTGGGACTTGGATTTGAATTTTTACGTCATATCCAAAGAACTCGAGTTATCCTTCATTTAGTTGATATGAGTGGTACTGAAGGCAGAGACCCGTATGATGACTACGTTAAAATCAATAAAGAACTGGGTGACTTTGATGAATCATTATTGAAACGTCCCCAAATTATTGTGGCAACTAAGATGGATCTTCCTGGATCAGCAGAAAACCTTGAAAAATTCAAAAAAGAATTAAAGGAACATGATGATCAGATTGCTATCAAAGTCGATGCTATTTCATCAGTTACCCACCAAGGGTTAGATCAATTGATTAGAGATACTGGTGACTTACTATCTAAGACACCGCAAATTCCATTTGTGGAAGAAGGTCAACTTCAAGAGGATAATGACGGAGACGTTCTTTATACCGCTAAGGAAGAAGAAAAGCCGTTTGAAATTCATCGTGATGAAGATGGCGTTTGGATGTTAACTGGTAAGAAAATTGAACGTTTATTCTTGATGACCAATACTGATCATAATCAAAGTATGATGCGCTTTGCCCGTCAGCTACGTGGAATGGGTGTTGATGATGCGCTTCGTGCGGCTGGTGCTCAAAATGGTGATCTAGTCGGTATTTTAGATTTTACCTTTACTTATATGGATTAAAATAAAAAAGTAGTTAACGAAAGTTAGCTACTTTTTTAGCCGAAAATGATTTGATTGTTTTCCAAACGATAGCCAAAAATCCGTAAGACTTCAGAATCTGCGAGATAAAGAGCAAGCTTTTGATCAAATTTCATCGTTTGTTGGTTAAACTGATGAAGGGTGAGCGGTGGTTGCTTAGGTTCTGAGCTTAAAATTAGCTTTTGCTGGTTAAACTTTAAACCGGTAACTGGATAAATACCAGCTTGAGTTTGGATGAAAATAGATCTCGTTTGATCTAAATCTTGTGCCGAAACTTGGAATTCACGGAGTTTCATGTTAATCACCTGATTTCTCTCTTTTTGGCTGGTTTCTTATGCTACAATTAATTATATAGCAGCTTACACGAATTAAAATTAAAATAATGCTTCCTAGAAGGAACGGTAGAAAATATGCAATTAGAGTTTTTTGGAACTGGGGCAGGTGTTCCCGGTAAGTTTAGAAATGTTTCAAGTGTCGCGTTACGCTTACTTGATGAAATTAACGAAGTTTGGTTATTTGATTGTGGTGAAGGCACGCAACAACAAATTTTACGTTCGACTTTAAAACCACGAAAAATTAATAAGATTTTCATTACCCATCTTCACGGTGATCACATTTTTGGATTGCCAGGATTACTTTCAAGTCGTTCATTTCAAGGGGGAAACGAGCCTTTAACCGTTTATGGTCCTAAAGGAATTAAAGAGTTTATTCAAGTTTCCCTTCGAATTTCGCAAACCAAATTGGGGTATAAAATCAATTATGTAGAGCTTGATGAATCAGGGATCATTTTTGAAGATCAGAAGTTTACGGTGATTGCCGCCCAATTAGATCATCAAGTTGAATCATGGGGTTATCGGGTCGTAGAGCATAGTCATCCGGGTGAACTAATGGTTGATAAACTAAGGGCTGATGAAATTCCGGCTGGACCAGTTTATGGTAAATTAAAAAATGGTGAAACGGTCACTCTTCCAGATGGGCGTGTAATTAACGGAAAAGAGTACATTGGACCTGCTCAAAAGGGTCGAATTGTAACGATCTTAGGTGATACTCGTAAGACCCCTAATATTGCAACCCTTTCACAAAACGCCAATGTAGTAGTCCATGAGAGTACTTTTGGAAAAGGGGAAGCAAAATTAGCCCGTAATTATTACCACTCTACAAATGTACAGGCTGCAATCATGGCTAAAGCAAATGGCGTCCAGCAACTATTACTGACCCATATTTCAGCCCGTTATACGGCTAAGATGGCTCGTGAATTGCAAAAACAAGCACGTGAGATTTTCCCTAAAACCAAAGTGGTTAAAGATTTTGATTTTATTGATATTCCCTTTGAAAAGAAAGAGGCTTAAATTATGAAAAAACAAGTTTATGTAATTTCAAGTTTAGTAATTGTTATTTTAATCGCAATTTTTGTTTTGTTAAACATGGAAGATACAGCAGTTAATTTTGGGTTTACAACGGTTAAAATGCCATTGATTTTGATTGTACTGGTTAGTTTGCTTTTAGGCGCATTACTGATTTTTCTTTTTTCATCACTATCATCATTCAAAAATAGTCGACAAAAAAAGGCTAATCTAAAAGAAATTCAACAACTTCAAAGTAAAATTGAAGAATTAGAAGCAAAGCTTGAAGTTGCTGGTGAAGCCAAAGTAACCCAAGCTCCTGAAGCAAACTCAGATGCTGAAACAGAAGAAAAATAAAACTGAAAGAGGGTTGAGCATTGTTATCTTCTAAATATGATTGGCATATTAATGCTAATCAAGCCGAACCCAAGCAAATTGAAGAGTTAGCTTCTCAACTTGGAATCAGTCAGCTAATTGCTCAATTATTAATTAATCGGGGATATGATAATCCTGAGGCAATTCGTCATTTTTTGAGTCCTGACCTTTCTGATTTACATGATCCGTTTTTGTTACATGATATGGACAAAGCAGTTGAAAGAATTCAAACGGCAGTTGCAGATGGGGAAAAAATTACAATCTATGGTGATTATGATGCCGATGGATTGACTAGTACTTCAATTATGTATGAAACCTTAGTTGAAATTGGAGCAAACGTTAATTATTACATCCCTAATCGGTTTAATGATGGTTATGGACCTAATTTAGAGGCCTACCGTAAAATTATCGCTGATGGAACTAGTTTGATTGTCACGGTTGATAACGGGGTCTCAGGGTATGATGTAATTGAAGCAGCTAATCAACTTGGCTGTGATGTAGTCATTACCGATCACCATGAGTTACCAGAAAAATTACCGAATGCCTATGCAATTGTGCATGCCGATTTGAGTCCGGATTATCCATTTAAGGATTTATCCGGAGCAGGGATTGCGTTTAAAGTTGCCACGGCCTTAAATGATGAAATTCCCCAGGAAAAAATTGATTTAGCAGCAATTGGAACGGTTGCTGATTTAGTATCCATGACTGGTGAAAATCGGGCTTTAGTTCAATTTGGATTGAATGTTATTCATTTAACTGAACGACCTGGTCTAAAAGCATTGGTTAAGCAAGCTAAATTAAAATTACCCCAGGTTAGTGAAGAAGACATCGGCTTTAAAATTGCTCCAGCCTTAAATGCTTTAGGACGAATGGGAGCAGCTGATGCTGGGGTAGCTCTGTTAACGACTACGGATGAAGTTGAAGCTGATAAACTTGCTAAATTAACGGATAAAAAGAACGAAGAACGAAAAGCATTAGTTTCTCAAGTAGCACTTGCAGCGGAACAACAAGCTGAAACTCCAGAAAATCGAAACCGAAAAACGTTAGTGATTGCTGGCAAGGGATGGCATACTGGTATCTTAGGAATTGTTGCTAGTCGAATCTCTGATAAATATGATAAACCAACGGTGGTTTTGGGGATTGATGAAACCGCTGGAATTGCTAAGGGGTCGGGCCGCAGTATTGATGGATTTGACTTGTTTAAAGCTTTAAATCCTAGTCGTGATCAAATGGTTGCTTTTGGTGGTCATGAAATGGCAGTTGGACTAACGGTTTCCTTAGATAAAATCAATGAAGTTTCTCAAGCTTTAGAGCAAGTTGCGGTTAACGAAAAATTAGACAACCAGCGGAAGCCAGTTTTAAAAATTGATTACGAAGTCAGTGCTGATGATATTAATCAGCAACTCTATGATGAATTAGCCGTTTTGAGTCCGTTTGGGGTTGATAATCCCAAACCTGAATTTTCAATTAAGCCAAATACTTTAAGTAATGTGATGGCGATTGGAGCTGACAAGTCGCATTTGAAATTTGAGATAGTTGGTTCTCATAGTAAAATTGGGGCCATTGATTTCGGAGTTGGTTCCGAAGTAGCCGAAGTTAAACGTTTGGCTAATAATTTAAAAGTGGCGGGAAGTTTAGGCAAAAACGAATTTCGAGGACGAACTAATTTACAAATTATGGTTGATGATTTAAGCGTTGACGGATGTGTGGTAATTGACCAACGCACGACTAAATTAGTCCAGCAGATGTTTAATCAATCGGGTGAGTACATTTTTTTCAATGAGAAGTTGATGCATAAATTAAAGGCTTATTTAGGTGATGAGGCAACGGCGTGTTTAGCAACGCAGATTAATGCTGATTTTCACCATGAAAAAGTAGTCATCGTGGATTGTCCAAAAAGTTTGGCTGATTTCAAAAGCCTAATGAGTAAAGTTGATGCCAATCAAATTGTTTTATATTTATATAAATCACAATTAATTAGGTCATTTGGTATGCCAAAACGGGAACAATATGCTAAACTATTTAAGTTCGTTAAAATGCATCAAAATGTAAATCTAAAGCAACATCTAAAAGAAATGTGCAAAGATTTTAAAATTGATCAATCCTCATTAGTATTTATGATTAAGTTATTTGATGAATTGGGATTTATTACTATTCAAGCAGGGATTATGAATTCTGTGCCTAATCCACCCAAACGGGCTTTGGATAGTGCAGTAATTTATCAACAAAGAGAACAAGAAATTGAAATCGAAAATCAGTTGATTAGTTTGAACCAAAATTCATTAATTAATTTAATTCAAAAGATGCAAGATAAGTAGTGAAAGGATGTAACAAGATGGCGCTTAATTTAAAAGATTACGTAGCTAGTTATCCTGATTTTCCTGAACCAGGTGTGCTATTTCGTGATATTTCTCCTTTATTGGAAAACGGTGAAGCATATAAACAAGCTACCAATGAAATTGTAGATTATGCAAAGAAAATTGGGGCGGAAGTAATCGTTGGACCAGAAGCCCGTGGCTTTATCGTTGGTTGTCCAGTTGCTTATGAATTAGGAATTGGATTTGCCCCAGCACGGAAGAAGGGAAAGCTCCCTGGTAAAACGGTTAAAGAAACCTATGGCCTAGAATATGGACAATCAGCCCTCTATTTGCACGAAGATGCGATTAAGCCTGGCCAAAAAGTCTTAGTTACTGATGATTTATTAGCAACTGGTGGTACTTTAGCTGCGACAATTAAGCTAATTGAAGATCTTGGTGGAATTGTAGTTGGTACCGCATTCTTAGTTGAATTAACAAATCTGCACGGACGTGATAAACTAAAAGGGTACGATATTCTTAGTTTAATGAAATATTAAAATTAAAAAACTACTTAGGATTACTAAGTAGTTTATGCTGGAGGATTGGCAGAGTGGTAATGCACCGGACTCGAAATCCGGCGAACCAAGCTTATACTTGGCGCGCAGGTTCAAATCCTGTATCCTCCTTTTGATTAGTATTTATCCTTATTCATTCGTTGTAGAAACGTTGTTGTAGCAACATTCTTAAAAAATAACATCGAATAATTAAGAATGAAAATGAATTTTTTTTGCACTAATTTTGCACTAGAGAGAACCTAATTTTTTTAGGTTCTCTTTTTTTGTTTGCAATAAATTACCAATTGATTTTTCTATCTTTTCATCAGATTGTTGTTTATATTCATCAATCAAGTAAGAATAAACTCTGGTTGTGGTGCTTATATCAGAATGTCCTAATCTTTTACTTATTACATAAATATCAAATCCTTCATACATTAAATAAGCAACGTGTGAATGACGTAAAGAATGAAAATGAAATCCATTTCTATTTATATTCAAATCTGATAAAGCATTTTTTAAAACCTTATTAACTGCTGATGAAGTAGGGATAGTTCCATATTGATTAGTGAAAACTTGCTTATTTTTGTTTGTTTTCAATTCTTTAATGATTGTTAATATTTCATCATTAACTTTAATAATTCTTTTTGATGATTCATTTTTGGTTGGTTGAAATTTATTAAGCTCGCTATTCCAAGTTTTATTTATATTTATCGTCTTAAAATTGAAATTAATATCATCCCAGGTTAATCCTTGAACTTCTCCAAGTCTCATACCAGTACATAAAGTAAGTAAAATCATATATTTTGAAGTGAAATTTTTATTTTTTGTATTGATCAGTAACTTAGTTAATCGTTTTAATTCGTCAATATTTAAATAATCAATTTTACGTTCGTTTTCTTTGTTAAAAGATATTTTAGTTCTTTTTACAAAATCTTTTTCAAGCTTACCATCATAGATTGCATCCTCTACACAAGCATGAACTAAAGCATTGAATTTTGTAACAGTTGATTTTGAATGCTTTTTTCCATACTCAACTAACAAATTTTGATATATTTCTCTATTCATATTAGTTAATTTTTGATTAGGTAGGTATTTCATTAAGTTATTTCTAACTTGTATATATGTTTTTTTAGTTCTTTCAGATACGTTCGGTTCTTTATAAATTTGAAACCAATTCCAAAAATAATCATGGAAAAGCGGGGATTCATAACTTTCAAATTTTGAATTGTTTGGATTAACGTTAAAGTTTGAAACGTAAATTTGTGCTTCCTTTTTAGTATTAAAACCATTTTTATTTTTTGTTCGATACTTACCTTGGCTATCTTTGTATGAAATTCTGACCTGCCATTTATTGTTACGTTTTTGAATACTTGCCATGTAATATCCTTTCAGAACGTATGTTCTATAAATTGTGTAAAAAATAAAAAGCCATGCGAAAATGACTAATTATTTTATTTGATTATTTCAACTTGTAAACTTTTTGTCCTAGAACGGTGTTATCGTAACCTTTAGTTGCTTTTAACGTTACGGGTGTCTTATCATCTGATAATTCATAAGATACAGCATTTTCAACAGTACCATTCTTTTTGATTTGTGCAATTTGTGAGTCTGAATATGCTTCATCAGGTAATGGTCCAGTTTTTAGTTCATTTACTTTGTTTTTATCATTATCTTGGTAAACATGGAAAACTGCGTCCCATGCTGAAATTGGATCTATATCTTTATCGGATAAATTAGTTGCCTTATACCAAAAAGCAATTAATGGTTTTTGACCATCTTCATTTCCTTTTTCTCCAGGATTTATAACTTTCGTTTTAGTAATTTCAACTTTTACATCGTGTAACTTCGCAGTTTTCCCATCAAAGTAATACTTTTCTTGTTTAGGCTTGGTTACTGTTTCACTCTTGCTTGAGGATTTACTAGAGCTATTCGTCGAACAACCGACTAAGGTAATTGAAACTAGTAGTGCAGCTGAGGCAAGCATAATTTTCTTGATCATATGTATCTCCTATATAAATTAGTTCAGCTTTTAAAGTCATCCGTATCTGGACTAATCCATTAATTATAAGGTTCAAAGGCTGAAATACTACATCTACAATCTTTATGAACTGGTAAATTAGGTAATTTATTTATTTTGTAAATGCCCGGTCCATATTTATTATTTTTTGTAGCAATTTCATTGCATAATTCGCAGCAATCTTTGCTTGCTATCCAATGACAATATTTTATATCATATTTTTTAAAACTTTTAATTTGATTAGATGTTTGTTTTTTCGCAATTAGATCTCTATTATCTTTATTCATTTTAATGCCTTCAAAATATTTATTATTATTTGGCTTAAAAACATATCTAAGCAAAAATGAATATAATTTTTCAAAATTCAATAGTTTAATCTCCAATTATAAACTTTGATTAGGGTAACCATAAGCAAGTTGCAAATCGTAATAAGTTTCTGGAAGATGGCCATATTCTTCCTTGTATAGGCCAATCAACAATTCTTTGGCAAATGAATCTGCTTGGTATTCGTATTGGTTCTTTACACGTTTATTAGAAATGTAGTAGTTGGCCAATTCGACATGTTCAATTGCATGTCCCAATTCATGAGCGCAAACAAAATATTTTTCATCAGAGTATTTTAAATCGTCATTTAATAGAATAATAGGGGAACCCAAGACATTTATAGTGTCGCCTTTGGGTTCTTCCTTGAAATTCCACCACTGAACGTCTATATCCAATAATTCGGCCAAAAGAAATGGATCAGACGTTTTAAATTTTTCAGTTAATGACTTAACAGTTTTATTCATTCTTTCCATAATTGTTTAAATCTCCATTTTGTTTCTTTTTCTTTTGAAGCTCATTCCAGAATACTTGAGTTAGAACTTGAGTTACTCGTTCTCTTTGTTCCTTGTCTAATTCAACACCTTTGAATGTCATTTCTCCGTTAGTTTCTAAGAACTTATCTAGTTCAAGTACATCGTTTTCATTTGCCCACTCAGGCTTATTTGAAGTTTCAGATGATGAACTTTCTAAGCCTGCTAGCTTAAATATCTCTTCTTCTGAAATTCCAATTCCTTTAGCCAACTTTCTTAAAGTTTCTGGCTTAGGTATGTTACGGTCTCCATTTTCCAATTTAGAAATATATGCGTAGGAAATTCCAGAACGCTGTTCAGCTTTACGCAATGAATATTTATGTTTTTTTCTTATGTTTCGTATTTCATTACCAAATTCTTTAGCATTCATTTTAGAACTCCTAGTTTGTTGTTGTTAGATTGTTGTTGTCATAATAATAACAACCTATTGAGTTTTTGTGTACAAAAATATAAAAAAATAAGCAAAAATGGTTGTCAAAAGGATACGAAGCTGTTATAGTTATACATGTAATAAAGAACTAAGGAGGTGTAACAAATGAGCAGAAAATTAATTATCGATAATGATAAATTAAACAAATTGCTTTTAGAAAAGGGAATGAACAAGTCCATGCTTGCTAAGAAGTCCGGCATTACTCCTAATTATATTTATCAAATTATTTTAGGAGTACGGAGTCCAAGTAATAAAACGGCAGGAGCTATTGCTAAAACTTTGGGAACTCCAGTTACGGATATTTTTTTTACAAACCATGTATCCAAAAGTACAACAAAAAGTGAGGCGATTTAAATGTCACTTGACGAGTTACTAAAAAATAACATTCTTAACTTTTTTCACCAAATTCTTGAGTTAGGCAAAAAGACAGCTAACGACTCAGAAGTTATGAACCAAAAACAGTTAATGGAATTTCTGTGTTGTGGAGACTCAGGAACGCTGAAAAAGTATTATACGTCAAAGCCTGACTTTCCTACTTATGAATTTCAACCTAATCGTTGGACTAAAACTCAGGTTAGAGAATGGCTCGCAAAACACACGGTTGAATATAAGGAGACGATTTAAATGAGTGAAGGATTAGCAAACTGCTTACTATTAGCTTTAATTCCATCTGTAGCAATCAATTGCTTAGTTGCGATTAATTGGCTTGATGAAAAGAAGCTGGAACGTGAGCAACGTAGAGAACGCATGAAGGGCAATCATTTTAAGGAGGTGAGATAAATGGATGATTTAGAACAAGCTCAGCAAATCATGAATGAGCTAGAAAATAAAATCGGCAAGAAAAAAATACTTTTGAAATATGATGAGCATTTGACAAAAACGTATGACGGAATTTGGGAAATGAAAGTTAAGTGGACCATAAGTGGTGAAATTGACTGGATTCCAATTGATATTGAAACTGCTGAACACGTTAAAAACGAAATGGAGAAATAAAATGACTGAACAAAAAAACGATTCAAAAGTAATTCTAAAAATTGTGGTAACGGAAGACGAAGCACACATCGAACATCATATTCACGGCTTGCTAGAAAAGGCACAGGTTGTCGCTGTTTTAGATAAGGAAATTGCTGACTTAGCAAAAGAAGATAGAGTCTTCGCAAAATCTATCTTAGGTGGTCTGATTAGTAATTGCGGAATAACTAAAGATGATTTTGACAAAGTTCAAAAAATGCAAAAATTAGCTTCTGGAATTTCAAAATTAATTATTGACGCTATGAAAAATACTGAAGAAAGTGGTGAAAAATAATGGAATATGAACTTTCAGAGAAACAGTTTAACCAATTAAAAGACAAAGGAATTGCAATCAACATTAGAGGACAAAACCTTATAGACATTGTAGAAGATAAACAAATTTTATTGACTATCAAAAAGGAAACTAAATTCAGCGATTCAGAAATGAAAAAAATCGGGAATCATCTTAAATCAATCAGAAGAGATACGGGGTTGTCTAAGTCAGAATTTGGCAAACAAATTGAAACTGATGGAATTTTCATTCCCGAATCGGCTATCAACGATTGGGAACAAGGTAAAGTTCTAATTCCGCAAAAATATTTAAACAGCTTGTTTGAAAAATTTGATTCTGATGATGAGTTGTTGAAAAGTATTTATTCAAAAAATAATAAGAAATCTAACAATGAAAAAGTTACAAATGATGAAAAAATTCCTAACAAAATTAGTAACTTTATTATTAAAAGACAAATTAATATGCCACAATTTATCGCTTTATTTCAATCAACGATTTCATCGACGGCAATTAATAATTGGAAGAATGGCAACACATCACCACATGGCAAATATTTAGACTCACTTAATCAAGTTCTATCACTTAATAAAAATCAGATACAAAAAATATTGTCGGATGAGTATTCTTTATATTCAATTGGTCAAAGAATCAAAAATCTTATGAAGCTCAATTCTGTTAGGACCATTGATATAGCGGAAATAATTGATATTCCACAGCCAATGGTTAGTGATGTCAAATTAGGATATAAAGAGCTCGAATATAACCAATATCAAGATTTGGCAGATTTTTTCGGAGTATCAATTGATTATATTTTAAAAGGTGAAAAGTAATGATTAATTTCTTAAAAAAGTGCATAAAAAAAGAGCCTTCACGCTGCAACGTGAATAGCTCAGAGTTGTTGTTATTATCAAATCTTCAACATCTCAATTCTAACTGTCGTAACTAAATAAATCAAGAATTGGAGAATAACATGGCTAACGAAATTATCAAAATTAACGATGAAACAAGTATCGAATTAATTCCAGCACAAATCAAAGTTAATGGACTGGATAAATTAGAAGAGTTTGTAGCGAATGCTAACAAACGTGCTACTAGCTTAGTTGTGACGGAGCAAACGTTCAAAGGCGATAAAAAGTACCGAACAACTCTAAACAAGCTAGGAGATAGACTTAAGCGTATCAGAATTGACTCTAAAAATGAATTGTTAAAACCTTACTCACCTTTTGAGATAAAGATGAAAGAATTAGAGAGTTCAGTTGCTAATAGTTCAAGTCAAATCAATGTTCAAGTTGCCTATTTTGAAGAACAACAACGTGAAGCAAAGAAAGCGAAGATTGAAGACTTTATCGCAATTGCTGCTCCCAACTACAACTGTGAACCACAAGAAGTTGAAATTGATGACAAGTGGCTTAACAAGTCTACTAGCAACAAAGCTTGGCAAGAAGCAGTCACCGAACGGATGGCATTAATTAAAGAGAATAAAGAACATCGCAAAGCTGATGAAGAACAGCTAAAAATGACTGCTGATTTGCTCGGAGTTGATGCAACACCTTATATCAATTACCTAAATCACGATATGAGCGTCATCGACATTCAAAAAGCGACGAAAAATGATATCGAACGTCAAAAGGCACAACGGGCTGAACGTGAAGCTAGCGAGAAAGTAGTCCATAACAGAGTTGTTGATAAAGCAACGGGAGAAGTCAAAGCCAAAGTTCAGTCAGTTACTTTGAAGCTAACTGGAACATCTGACAAGTTGAATGCTTTAAGACATTACCTTGATAACAATGGAATTAAGTTTGAAAGAGTGGGTGATTAGCATGGAAATGAGCGAGAAAAAGAGTGAAATCTTTAAAGCTTTGAATGCGTTTCGCTTGAAGTTGAAGCAACCCAAAAAAGACAAAGTTAATCCGTTTACACATAGCAATTATGTTGATATGTCAGGTGTTACCAAATCAATTGATGAAGCATTAGACGGTACAGGGATAGCTTACTTTCAAAATCCCATAGCAAATCCACCACAAAATTACGTTGGGATTGAAACAATCATTACTCATGAGTCAGGCCAATACATTATATGCGATCCATTTATCGCTCCGGTAATGCCGAACAAAAAAGGCAATAGAACCGCACAAGAATTTGGTTCTGCCAAAACATACGCAAGCAGATACTCTTTAGCTTCTGCATTTGGTATTTCTGATGGAACTGATGATGATGGAAATTCAGCAAGCAATTCACAATCTAATAATCAACGACCAAAGCAACCATACTCACAAGCTAATCGAAACCAGCATCCTAAGAAACAACAACCTAAAGTACCCACGGCTGAGCAATTACAAGAAGCAAGAACTACGATTGCTAAAAAAGCAGTTAAATTAGACAAATTGCTTAATTTATCAAGTGGTACAACTGCTTCATTAATCGTTAATAGCTATGGCTACAACGGCGATACAACGGATGTTGCTTTAATCAAAAAGGTAAATGATTACTTAACTGATGAAATAGAGAAGCAAGAAACAATTCAACCACAAGAAGGAGTAGCTAATGATTAATACAGTAGTCCTAACAGGACGATTAACTAAAGACGTTGATTTGAAATACACGCAATCAGGAACCGCAGTTGGCCAATTCAATTTGGCCGTTAATCGCTCATTTAAGAGCAGCAACGGAGAACAGGAAGCAGACTTCGTTAATTGCGTTATCTGGCGTAAACCAGCCGAAACTCTGGCAAATTTCGTTCATAAGGGTACGTTAATCGGAGTTGAAGGTCGGATACAAACTCGAAACTACGAAAACAATCAAGGCCAGCGAGTTTACGTGACCGAAGTTGTAGTTAGCCAGTTTACTTTCCTAGAACCTAGACAAGGTGGAACTCAATCAAACGGCTTTGAAAATAACAACTCAAACAACGGACAAATTGATGTTCAGGACTCAGACCTTCCATTCTAGTTAGGAGTGAGTAAATGGCAAAAATCAAAAAGAATTATAAACGTGGATACACGGTCACTGATAACCAATTAATCGAAGATGACAGATTGAGCTGGAAAGCTCGGGGCGTATTCACATATCTTTGGGCACAAAGTGAAGACTGGGATTTCTACGAGTTAGAAGTAACTAAGCATGCACCTGATGGACGAGACTCGCTAAGATCTGCTTTAAAAGAGCTAGAAAAACACGGTTACTTAAAAAGAAAAATGAAACGAAACAAAGGTAATTTTTCTAAATACGATTGGATATTATCTGATACACCGATGTTGGATTATCCCACATCGGAAGAACCGACATCGGAAAACCCCACATCGGATAATCCGACACTAACAAGTACTAAAGAAATAAGTACTAATAAAACAAATACTAATAGTAATAAGAATATGTCGAGTTCTGTCGAACACGACGATATCTCCGCAAAAGTGATTGATTACTTGAATGAAAAAGCTGACAGACATTTTAGAAAAACTGCAGCTAATAAGCGATTGATCAATGCACGAGTTAAAGAAGGCTTTGAGCTTAAAGACTTCAAGCGAGCAATCGATACTAAGACTGCTCAATGGGCTAAAGATACAAAGATGAGTAAGTATCTGCGGCCAGTTACTTTGTTCAATACTTCGAAGTTTGAAGGTTATGTAAATGAGCAGCAGCTGCCACAAGGAACTAATGCTAATCGTGGCTTGAATGTTAGAGAGACTTTGCCAGATTGGGCACAAGAAGGCTATGAGTATCAGCCTAAACAGAAAGTAACGGCTGACGACATCAAGCTGGAGGAAGGAGAGTTACCGTTCTAATGGCTAGAAGTACTAAAGAAAAAATTGAAATGTCGATGTACCTTGCGTGGATGTTAGATAAATTCAATCACCACGAACACTACGATGTTGGCAGTGAGCCAACTACTGATCAGAGACGCAAATTGTTTAAAGTAATTTGCAAACAAAGCAATCTGTCGGCTGAAGAGTTGACCGCCAAGCTAATTAATGGCGATTTTAGCGGTCGTCAAATTCAGAAATTTATTTGCCAAGAAAGAGGATGTGAAAATTATGAGAAATGTACAGAAGTTTGATTTCGAAGGAATAGATGTTCGGACCACTATTGTTGATGGTGAACCAATGTTTGTTGCTAAAGATGTTGCGGGAGCATTGGGATACAAAGATACTAGAAAAGCTGTATCTGCCCATGTGGATATTGAAGATAAAGGGGAGGGGCGAATCGCCACCCCCTACGGTAACCAAAATATGACAGTAATTAATGAGTCGGGAATGTATTCTTTAATTCTTTCTAGTAAGTTACCAAGTGCGAAAAAAATTCAAACGTTGGGTAACTAGTGAAGTTCTACCTAGCTTGAGAAATAATGGCGTTTATATGACCAAGAACGCAGCAGTCGATTTCATGAAAGACCCACGCAAATTGGCTGAAATGCTTACTGAGTTCGCTGATACAAAAGACAAGTTGAAAGTCACTGAACAAGAAAACGAAACTATGAAGCCTAAGGCGTTGTTCGCTGACGCAGTAGCAATCAGTAAAGGAACTATCCTAATTCGCGAGTTAGCCATTCTACTTAAACAAAACGGCTTAAATATTGGCGAAAAACGATTGTTTGAACGGCTTAGAAATGACGGATATTTGGTTAAACGCCACGGTTCAAGCTTTAATAAACCAACGCAAAGAGCAATGGACAGAGGCTTGTTCAAAGTTACTGAGTCAATGTTCACTCACAACAGTGGCAAACCTGGTATTGGTTTAACTCCACGAGTTACTGGTAAAGGGCAACGTTATTTTGTTGATAAGTATTGTCCACGCAACATGGAGTTGAAGGAGGTTAGCAATGGCTAGAGTGGCTATGAGTCCAAAAAAGAAAGCAGTTACTATTCTTGAGGACTATGCTAATTCGATTAAAGCAAAGGGAATTAATTTCCCGAAACCAAAGAACGAGAAAAGGCTAGCTTTGTTATCAATTAGTTGGCTAGAAGATGAATACCGCGATGATAGTGAAGATAACTTACTTTTAAATCGTTCTTCAATCAACAATATTCCTGAGTCTGACAAACGGTTCAAAGCAGCACGGTTTCTTCTCAGACTGGAAACTAAGCAAGACGACATAATGGAACGCTCGACAGTTTATTCTGCCTATGATCTCAGTGGCAAAAAGATTATGGCGATGACTAACCTGCGTGAATTGGTTAAACGTTTGAATAAATACTTCGATGGTAATTACCACATTACTCAATACTCAGTTGAAAAAGAATTACAAGCTGGCAAGTGTGGCTTTGATTGGGGACGGCTGGAAGTCCATAAAAAAGAAAGTGAGAATTAAAAATGTTTGAACAAGGAAAAGTTTATGTGATTGGTGCGACTGATGACGAAGGAATTACTCATCTTTACAATCCAGGTAAAGGTCGTGGTGCGGGCATAGAAAAATTTAAGGGATTTCTAAGCTATGAAAGTGCTAAAAGGTCTTTGAAATCTGCTAATAGACATAGAAATGAAGTTCTTAAATATACTGGCACATACACCGACGAATACAGGGAAGAATTGAAAAATGGTTATGAAATCATTGAATTACTTGTCCCACATCCATATCAGTTAGCAGATTAGGAGATTAAAAATGAGTAAAAAGCCAAAGAAGCGTAAGAAATCAGCAATCAAGAAAAAGAAACGACGGATGTTAGAAGCAAGGGTTGTTAATCAAGAAAAGTATGAATACATGCAAAAGCTCAACAAAGAAGAGTTGAAAAAGTCGAGAGCTGAGGAAAGAAAGCAGTGGAATGATCCACTGCACAATTATTAGGAGAATTTTCATGAACAAAAATTATGACAAAAATATCACAGGTACTATATTTAACAAATCAATGATTGATGAACGTGGAACGGTTTATCTCGGAGGTTTTTGGAGAGATATCATTGGTGATTTTAAAGAAATTAATGTTGTTACGGGATTTGATTGGGATAAAAACACTCTTTATATCAATGGTGCTACAAAAGAATCATCTGATAATTATGTAATTAAATTGCCATTAGTTGATATTGATGGTAAAGACAACTTTCTTATTGATGGAAGTGGGTACTGGGATATGACAGATTTCATTGGTGAAGCCAACCGATACACAATGCAAGAAATCGAAAGCGACCCACAATTAGCACCGCTTAAACAATTTGCAGTGAAAGTTAAAGACTTATGATTTTCTATCTTTACTTTTTTCTAGCGTGGATCAGTGATCACATCGAGTTAATAATTGTAATTCCAATTGTTTGGATAATTGAAGTTCTTATCGGTCGCTTGGTCGTAAGGTGGTACGAAAATGGCAAAAAGTCTAACAGGTAAATTAGTCAGTATTAACGGCTCTAAAGTAACTGTTGAACTGAGTGATGAAATAGATATGGATATGTTGAAACGTTTCTCAGCGGGAAAACGGGCACAGATTGAAGTGTTTATTAATGACGGTCGGACTATTACTGTTGAACAACGACATAAAATTTATGCGTTGCTGCATGATATGTCAGATTACACGGGATATTGGCCTGATGATTGCAAGTATCTGATGAAGTCTGATTTTGTTGAAACAATGAGACATCCGAAAAACTTCAGTTTGGCCGACTGCTCAGTTAGTTTGGCTAATGAGTTCATGACGTTTATTATCGATTTTCTTGTAGCTAACGAGATACCTTTCAAGACAAAGGTTTTTGACGAGATACAAGGGAACTATGGACTAGTCAGACGTTGCGTTGAAAACAGAACGTGCATTATCTGTGGCCGCCCTGGAGCAGACATCGACCATTTCAAAGCAATCGGAGCTGGGCGGAACAGAAGGACTATTAATCAAACTGGAATGGAAGCGTGGAGCTTATGTCGACTTCACCACCAAGAGCGACATAACATTGGGATTGTTTCATTTGCTCAGAAGTACCAGATTAAACCGATCAGACTCGACAAAGAGCTGATTGAAAAATTGAATTTAACTAATAAAAGAGAATTGGAGAAGCAAGATGTTAGTAACAGAAATTAATCAAGTTCTGAAGCTTGGCATGAAGCCAAAAGAATTTGTCGCTTATGTCAGACAAATCACGCCTATTGCAGGAATTGAAAAAGAGCTTACACCAACCACAAATTCTAATGGTCATGGCGACTTCATTATTACTGAACGTGGGCAGCGGATGATAGTAGACCTGCTTATATCTATGTCTGAAACAGATGTTCAACAACAGAAATATATGAAAAGATTTTGTAATGTTTTATTGCGTTGGCATCGGGAAGGCAGCAGCGGTGAAACAAAATGAAAAATAAATTTATCAAAATCAAGTTAACTAGTGGCAAAGAAATTGTGATGAAAAAGTCACGGATTAGATACGTTGTCTATCACAGAGTTGACGGTCAGAAAGTAGTTGGATGTTTGGCTACTAAGACGAAGTGCGTTGACGGAGTTATGATTGCTAACCAGCAAGAAATCGTTGAACAGTTGGAAGATTATTTTAGGAGTAAGAAATGAAAAAATTAAAAAGTTTTATTAAAAAACCATCAATTTTAGCAGCATTTTATGTAGTGTTATGGGTTGGATTATATTTTGTGTTTGATTTGGTAGCAGACTTTATTAAAAATATGTTTGGTAGAAATGTACAGTCAATAATATTAGCTTCGTTTTTAGTTTTGCTGTTATATGTACTTGCTTATTCAAGCATCAAAGGAGATAAGAAATGAAAATCAGAGTAACTATTGATACTGATGTGGATAAAATCACTCCACAATTAGAATTGTTAGAAAAACCAAAGTCTCTTGAAGAAGTAAGAGATTTTTCCGACGCATTAGTACAGGCAGGTATTTTATTTTTCGTAAAGGCTTTCCAAGATGCAGGAATAGCCGTTCCAACTAAAATGTTGAAAGGGAAATACAAGAAAATTGTTGATATGTGCTTGGAGGGAAAATGATGGACGAAGTAGCAGAAAAATCTATGAAAGAACCAATCAAAAAAATATTTAGACCACAAACTGTTTCATTAACTTTGAAACACGGTTTAAGTTCTGATGAATACGATGCTAAATTTATTTATTTGGGTATGAAGCTAAGTAAATTTAGATCACATTTTGAATACAGATATACGAGTAAAGCTCCATTGGCTAAGTTATTAGCTATTGATGATTCACATTTAGAAGAAGGTATCTATTTACGTTTTAGCAATGGAACGGTTATCAATATTCCCTTTAGTGAAGTTGCTGCTATTGAAAGTGGAACTAAAAGCGAGGGGGAATATTAATGACTAAAAAAGAAATTGAATTGCCAGTAATTCCAGATTGGGTTGCTAAATATCTTCAAGTTATGGAAGACGGTGCCTTTGATATTTTCCCCGCATACGATACTTTTATGCAGTTAACAAATGCTATGAAGCAAGCATATAAAGATTATGAACAAAATCCAGAAAAAGTTAAAAAAGATTTTTATGTTAGTTCGCTAAAAGAATTGAACGACAGATATATATGGTTATTTGTTAATGTGGATGATGTTTTCACTGCGATTATGTACGGATACGAGGTAAAAGATGACTAAACAAATGCTATGTAATTTTTGCCACGACAGAAGTAACATTAAGCAGCCAATTTTAATGTTGCTTGCGGATGGCGAAAGTCCTGACTATTCGAATAATTTCGCAATTAATCCAGTTAACAACAAGCTTGAAGTTAATAAAAAGGATTACGCAGTTGGGTATAAGATAAAAGTTTGCCCAGTTTGTGCAAGGAAGTTGAGTGATTAGTTATGACAGCATTAATTAATTTTTATCTGACGGTAAGGTTTTTAGTGATTTGGGTAGTTTTGCTTGGTGACGGACTGCTTATATTTACTTGTATTCTTGGCATTATTATCACGATCACAGAAATTTATGACGACATGAGAACATGGGAATTTTTAAAAACCGATTTATTATTTTTTCTATTTCTTATTATCTTATTTTTAATGTCATTATTCTTCATGACTTGTGCAGTCACTTATGGTTGGAATCCGACTTTGCCTAGCATATGGGTGGATAATTAATTGCATAAAAAAAGCCCACCATTAAATGGCAGACGTCAGCAGATATTGTCATTATACCATTTTAACGGAGGTCATTATGCAACTATTCCCAGAAGTCGACGAAAAGAAAACGATCAAGAACGCCAAAAACTTTTTTAAAAAGCAACTACCTAGAATGATGACGCAAGCAAGAATTAGTTCATTAAGTATCCAGTCTCCGTCAATCTCTGACATGCCGTCAGGTGGTGCATATGGCAATTCAAATGAGAATAAGTATGTATTAATGCTACAGCGTCAAAAAGATGTAAGAGAAGTATTTTCAACACTTAAGGGTATGAATAAACTTCAAGGTTACATTCTTAATGCTGTGTATCTCGAAGGCAGAGAAGACTGGAAGATTGCCCAAGAAATTGGATACAGCCAGTCAAGGTATCATGATTTAAAGAACTTAGCGCTAATTAACTTTGCTTGTGCATTAGACGTGTACGATGTCGACTTAACCGTTTACGATGATTAAAAAATCGGAGTTTTGTCGGAGTTTTATCGGTGCGCGATAGGTATTGCGATGTGTGATAATTGTAGTGTGGAAGATTTGAGATAGTTCTTTGCTTTACGCTTTCAAGTATTCTATTGACGAATTGATGCACACTCCAATTAAAATGGTAGCGAGTATAGTTAGGACTAATGGGGCGGTTCGAATCCGCCACTCGTTATATAGGGACATCCGCTGGGGTGTCTTTTTTGTATGAAAAGTAGAAAGAAAATGAAATGGGAATATTTTTACTATATTTTAGCTTTTGCAAATTTTGTATGTGTTGTGTCTGATTTTCGCGCTAATGATTATGGGATGTTTGCTATGAATGTATCGGTTATGCTTCTTATGCTAGTTTGTGCAATTAGTGGCAATTAAAAGTACGATATAATTATTCTTAAGGGAGTGATTATATTGAAAAGATTATGGAAGTTTTTTAAAAAGATTCGGAAGACAAATTTGCTTGTAATTGCTGCTTTTTTATCTATTATTTCACTTGTTTGTTCTTCATCTTTAGGAATGGCACTGTTTGCTTACGGAAATCCAACTAATAATGATAAATTATCTTTTGCTGGTTCGCTAATTGGTAGCTCCGTTGTTATGTTTTCATTAGTTTTAGCAGGATTACAATTGGACTATCAACTACGGGAAGAAAGAAAAAATTCTTTTGAATCAGCAATAAATGTTGAAAACTACAAACAATTATTTGATATCGCTAATCAAATCGGTGCTTATGCAGATGAATTAGTTGAGATAGAGTATCAATTATCTTACACAAGTGTAGACGATTTAAAAAATAAAATTACTGAGTTTGACAATAGATTTTCTAAATCCATGAGTTATTTAAACAACAATTTTTATTCAATTCTAACTTACTATAACGAAAATAAAGAATATAAAGAGCAATTTAATGATCTATATTGCAAAGCAATTAATAACCGTTTAAACATACAAAATCCAACTTCTAAAGAATTGCAAAAAACAAAAAACAATTTAGTGACATTCGAAGATGATTTGATTACTTTGAAAAATTATATTATTTTCGTTTGTACTAAAATTCTTAAGTAGAACTCGCAGGAGTTCTTTTTTATTACATAAAATTAAAGGGGGTGAATGATATCAAATTAACGGCTAAACAACAGAAGTTTGCTGACAATTATATTGAGACTGGTAACGCTGCTAAGTCAGCACTTAATGCTGGTTATAGCGAAAAGACGGCTGCAGTTATTGGTGCTGAAAACTTATTAAAACCTAATATAAAATCTTATATTGATGAGAAGATGAAACAGATTGCAGATGATAAGATTGCTGGTCAAAAAGAAGTCCTTGAGCTTTTAACCGATGTTATGCGGGGCAACGTCACTGAAACAATCGTTTCGGGTAACGGGAAAGCATTCGAAGTTCCGACTAGCACAAAGGATAGAATTAAAGCCGCTGAACTAATTGGTAAGCGATACTCTCTTTGGAAAGACGTGGTTGATATCAACTCATCCGACATTAAGATTGTGGTTGGTGGCGATACTAATGGCGATTGAGTTGGAGTTCCCACATCCCGATAAAGTGTTTAATGAACAATTTGAAAAAAGCTTGTTCGACTACAAGACATTTACCGAAGTCTACTATGGCGGAGCGTCATCTGGTAAGTCACACGGCGTTGTGCAAAAGGTTATTCTCAAAGCTTGCAAACGATGGAAGTATCCACGGAAGATACTTTGGCTGCGTAAGGTTGGGGCAACGGTTAAAGAGTCAATCTTTGCTGACGTTCAATCATGCCTAAGTGATTTCGGACTACTACCACTCTGCAAAGTGAATAAATCAAACTACGAGATACAGCTTCCTAACGGGGCTGTTTTTTTGTTCTCTGGTTTAGATGATCCAGAAAAAATAAAGTCGGTTAAAGGACTATCAGACGTAGTCATGGAAGAAGCAACGGAGTTTAACCTTGAAGACTATACGCAGCTTACTTTGCGTTTACGGGAACGGAAACATAAAGATAAGCAACTATTCTTGATGTTTAACCCCGTTAGCAAGCTTAACTGGGTGTATAAGCATTTCTTTGAGAAAAAGCAAGCTGACGTTAAGATTATCCATTCTACTTACAGAGATAACCGTTTCCTTGACGAACGGACACGCAAGACTATTCAACAGTTAGAGCAAACGAACCCAGCCTACTATCGCATTTATGCACTAGGCGAGTTTGCAACGCTGGATAAGCTCGTATTCCCACGCTATGAAAAGCGACGGCTTAATCTTGATACTCCTGAAATGGTTAGATTGCCGAGTTACTTCGGCCTTGATTTCGGTTTCACTAATGATCCATCCGCATTTATGCACTTAAAGGTGGACGTGAAGAACAAGGTTATCTACTTCGTTGAAGAGTATGTTAAGCAACATATGCTAAACGACGATATCGCCAAAATGATTAAACAAATGAGATATGCCAAAGAAGTAATCACTGCCGACGCAGCAGAAAAGAAATCAATTGCTGAGATTAGACGTGATGGAGTTTATCGAATTAAGCCAGCATTGAAAGGTCCAGACTCAATCGTGCAAGGTATCGCATTCATGAACCAGTTTAAGTTTGTGGTTGACGATAGATGCGTGAAACTGATTGAAGAGCTTGAGAATTACACATACAAAAAAGACAAGCAAACGAACGAATATACCAACTACCCAGTCGACTCGTACAACCACTGTATTGACGCTTGCAGATACGCATTAGACCCAATCAATGGACACGGGACACCTAAAGCGATGATATTCAAGAATAACTTTATTTAAAGGGAGTGAGAACATGACAGAAAGCGTTACATTACTAAATGGCGATTGTCAGATTAGCGATAACGGCAGTTTCATTTATCCAAAAGACAAGGCGATGACAGCGGATGATTTAGAAAACTTTGTCAATTACCACAACGACACGATGAAGCCTAAGTATCTTGAGTTAAGAAAAGAATATCTTGGTCAACATCCAATCTTTGAAGAGCCAAGAAAAGGCGGTTTAAGACCTGATAACCGATTAATGGCTAATCTTACCAAGTACGTTGTAGAAACGTTCAACGGCTATTTTATCGGGGTTCCGCCCAACATTACGCTTAACGATGAGAAAGATAATGAAGAACTCCAAAATTGGATAGGTTCCAACTCATTTGCAGATAAGCTAAGCGAAATTAGTCGGCAATGTGACATCTATGGACGTTCAATTGCATTTGTTTACCAAGATGAGAACAGCAATACTAAGGTTACTTATACAAGTCCTGAAACTTCATTCATGATTTACGATGACACAGTAGAAATGAACCCGATTGCGTATGTTAGATATTCATTTAATAACAGCGCTGAAGTCAATGGGACTATTTACTTTGCAGACTATCAGTTCAATTTTGATAGTTCATACAAACTTGATGATAGCAATACTCTGATTAATCCATTTAATACAGTGCCAGCTGTTGAATTCAGTTCTAATGTTTACAAACAAGGACTAATCAACGATATCAAGAGCCTTAACGACGCATTAGATAACGCATTGAGTCAAAAGGCTAACCAGAATGAATACTTTGATAATTCATACTTGTCAATTACGGGACTAGAGCTACCAACTGATGAAGACGGCAACCCACAATTTAATCTTGACGGAAACCAAGTATTCTATTCTCCAGAAGCAAGCGCACAAGACGCAGACGTTAAGTTCATTGAAAAGCCTGACGGTGACAACATGCAAGAACACTTGATTGATAGATTGACTAACCTAATTTATCAAATATCAATGGTTTCAAATCTAAACGATCAAGCGTTCGCTGGTAACAGTTCGGGTGTGGCATTGAAATACAAGTTGCTACCAATGCAGAACATGGCCGTTAACAAAGAGCGTAAATTTACACAGTCAATGCGTCAGTTATTTAAGACTATTTTCAGCGTTGATACAATTCTCAAGAATGACCACGTTGACGCTTGGAAGGACTTATCATTTAAGTTCTATCAAAACTTGCCAGTCAACGTTTCTGATGAAGCTAGCACAGCTCGTTCGCTTGAAGGTATCGTCAGCAAGGAAACTCAACTTGGGACTTTATCGTTCGTTGATGACCCGAAAAAGGAAATTCAACGCATGGCGGATGAACACATTGATGAGGTTGAGAATGCCAAAAAGGCAGCAGGAAACATTAGCGACCAAGGTGATTAGCTATGAAGAATGATGATTACTGGGCTAAACGTGATCAGAACGAACGTAAATGGATAGATGATAACATCAAGAATGATAAGGCGTTCGACAAAGTACTTGAGCAACATTACAACAAGCTAGCTGATGACATCATGAGCAAGATTAACAATGAGTATCTCAGTCTTGCTAGGAATAGTGGCTACACAATGGCCGACGCTAAGGCTAAAGTTAAAGCTGCTGACATTGCTAAGTTTGAAACTGAAGCTAAGAGCTTAATCAAACAAGCGCGTGAGATTTACAAAGCCAATGGCAAAGTTGAGTACGCAGACTTCACTGACCAAGTGAATGAACGGATGAGATTGTATAACGCTACCATGAGAATTAATCGTCTTGAGATGTTAAAAGCTCAAATTGGCGAAGATGTTGTCCAAGCTGGTATCAACGTTAATTCTGAAATCAATGACAAGCTAAAAGATGACGCCTTGAAAGAGTTCAAACGACAATCTGGTATTCTTGGTAGAGATAAGGCTAAGCCCGACTTACAAGAGCTAACAAAGATAATCAGTGCGCAGACTGGTGACGTAACGTTCAGTGATAGAATTTGGCAAGACCAATCATCGTTAAAGGCAGAGCTGGACGTCCTACTTACTCGTCAAATGGTTCGTGGTATTTCTCCGATTGAGATTGCACGTGATCTAAAAAAATTAGTTAGCAGCAAAGTTAATAGCTCACGATATGCAGCTGAACGTATTGCACGGACAGAGTCTGCAAGAGTTCAAACGCAAGTTCAACTTGCTAGCTTTGATAAGTACGACATTAACTATTGTCACTGGATAGCAGAGCCAACCGCTTGTCAGATATGCACGGACATTTCAGAGAACAACGACGGAATGGGAGAAGGTATCTATTCGACTACTGAAGTGCCATTCTTGCCAGCACATCCAAATTGTCGCTGCAGCTTATCTGCATATGAACCTGATGAAGCACAGCTTGAGTCAAAAGGCTTGGCTAAGAAGCCTAATAGTAAAGCAGTTAACGTTAGCAACTTTGATAGAAACAACATCGCTAGCATTAATGATTATTTAAAATCTAAATACGGCATTTTTAATTCATCAAGCACGCCAGCCGAAATTATGGCTAACTTTGTTGATTGGATAGATAACTTCGCTGACGAAAACGAAGGCTTTTTCGAAAGCAAAGCAAGTTCATTGAAAGAAATAAGGGATGCAATTAAAACTAAGGCGGTTGCTGACTGGTCACTTGAAGATACAATCAAAGCACGTATGAACGGTAATGAGACGAAAATAAGAATTAATCAAAAATACACAAAGAGCCTAGATAAACTTAAAGAATTTGCCCAAGACAGTATTAATAGTGGTTGGTTTAATCCAACAGACCCAAAATTGACACCATTTGTTCATGAATTTGGACACGAAGTTGCACATAAAGTATTTATGAATGAGTTAGACAAAAACGGAGGCATATTTGACCTCGTTAAAGATGATCAGCAACGTAAAGAATATTTTTACAATAGTTTTTATGACTCTGTCATAGAAGACATGGGAGCAATACCTAATAAATCAATGGGTGGAAAAATGAAACAAATTCAAGACCTTGGTTTTGTTAGTGATTATGGTAAAACTTCCCCCGAAGAACTATTTGCTGAACAGTTTTCAAACGCTTACACAAACAGTAAGAGTGATGGACTGAACAAAACATTTAAAAAGGTGCTTGATAGTTATTTGAAAGGGGTTAAGTAATGTTAGTAAGACCTAAAGGCTTTGATTATTGGACTTATGACGATAGCCAAATGAAATATGTAATTGATAAAAACGCTCCTCAATGGGCCAAAGATGAATACAATGACTTTTACAAAAAAATAAACAATAAAGACGGGATATATTACTAATTATCCTGTTTTTTTATGCCTTTTTCCGTGTGTTGCAGGCTTAAAAGAACAATCTGTGAACATTACTTATTCAGTCTCCCAAGACTTTAAATGCGTGATTAGGAGGTTTATCCATGGATGACGAAACAAAGACAAACGTAACTGACGAAACGAAAGAAACTGGGACGAATACCGAGACTGAAACTCAAGACAACGAGCAAGGTCAAGGAGTCGACGCAGAAAAAATCGTGGAAAAGTTACAAAAGCGAATTGGCAAAGAGCAATCAGAAAAAAATGACTATGCTAAGAAACTAGCTGACGCGCAGAAGCAACTTGAAGAGTTTAAGAATGGCAAGTCAGTTTCTAAATTGTCAGAAGATGAGAAAGCTAAACAGGCGGCCACCGAAAAGGACAATCAAATCAAGGAACTTGAAACTAAGTTGAAACTTGCTGAAAGCACTCAACAGACGGATGCCGTATTCAAGGAAGCTGGCTTCAACGTTGGCTCTGATGTGCTTAATATGGTTGTTAATACTGATGATGAAAAGACCTATGCAAACGCTAAGGCTTTAATCGACTTTGCTAATTCAATTCGCACAGATACAAAGCAAGAATTCTTAAAAGGTAAGACACCGACAGCATCAGGTAAGGCAGTTAAAACTGTTACAGCTGATGAATTTAACAATATGAGTTACCCAGAAAGAGTTGAACTTGCTAAAAATAACCCAGAAAACTTTAGAAAATTAACAGGAGGTCAGTAAAATGGCAGACGAAACATTCACAAAATTACAAGATTTAATTGATCCAGAAGTGGTAGCTCCAATCATTAGTTACCAGCTACAACAAGCATTACGCTTCACGCCTTTAGCAAGCGTTGATACTACACTTCAAGGCCAACCAGGTAGCGTTCTCAAATTCCCAGCATTTACTTACATTGGTGATGCCGAAGACGTTAAAGAAGGCGAAGCAATTCCAACAGATAAGATTGGAACTACTACAAAGCAAGTTACTATCAAAAAGGCTGGTAAAGGTACCAAAATTACCGATGAAGCGGTTCTTAGTGGACTTGGTGACCCAGTCGGTGAAAGCACTAAACAACTAGGTTTAGCAATCGCTAACAAGGTTGATAACGACTTGTTAGAAGCTGCAAAGGATGGTACTCAAAAAGTTACTATTGACCCAACAGTTGACGGTATTCAAAAAGGTGTGGACGTTTTCAATGACGAAGATGACTCACCCGTTGTAATGGTTGTATCTCCAAAAACAGCATCCGCAATTCGTGCCGATGCAATCAAAAACAAAATGGGTTCAGAAGCTGGAGCTGACCAATTAGTTCGTGGTACTTATCTCGACGTTTTAGGTGTTCAAATCGTTCGTTCTAAGAAGTTGAGTGATACAGAAGCTATCTTTGTTAAAGTTAACCCAGCTCAACCAGCACTTAAATTAGTATTGAAGCGTGGCGTTACTGTTGAAACCGCACGTGACATCTACGCAAAATTGACTGGTATGACTGCGGATGAACACTATGGTGCTTACTTGTACAACGACAAGAATGTTGTAGTGGGTACTGTTAACCCAAAAGCTTAACCCCGTCAGATAACGGGGGTTCCGAAGAAGTACCAGTTGAAGATACTAAACCAACTGATGCAAACACAGTCGAAGAGATCACTACTTATTTAGATAATCATGGTATCAATCATGATGGTGTTACTTTAAAGGCTGACTTGCTAGCGTTGATTAAATAAGGAGTGATCGCATGGCTGAGTTCTTAGACGAAGTTAAAATTATGCTTGGCTTAAAGAAAGATGATCAGGATGATTTGCTAAAGTTAATCATTAAAAACACAACTGCCTCATTGCATGTTAAGCTCGCTCTTAAGCAAAGTGACAGTATTCCAGATGAATTAGGGTACATCGTCACTGAAGTGTCTATCAGACGATTTAACCGCCTAAACAATGAAGGAATGTCTAACTACTCACAGGAAGGCGAGTCAATCACTTACCAATCAACTGACTTTGACGACTTCGCAGCAGATATTGACGACTACAAGTCCCAAAAGAACATTGCATCTAAATCTTTGGGTACTTTGCACGTTCTCAATCCATACAGACGATGAGATATAGTGATGTGGTTACGTTCCACGCCAAGTCTGGTGAAGTTTACAATCCCGACACTGGAGAATACGACACTGGAAGCGATGCACAAACAGAGTTGTATGCAAACGTCACAGATATTGGGACTAATCAGCAAATGCAGTTGTTCGGAGCTTTAAACACTAATACAAAGACAGTTAGATTGAGAAATGACATTCCTGAGAATTGGGAATATCTAACAATTGGAGATAGTGACGTTAAATACTCACTAAAAACGATTGTTCAAACTCAAAAGGGTACTTCTCTGATTGTAGGTGAGCAACAATGACAGTTAACATTGCAGGACTAAACGAACTAGAAGTTGGCCTAAAGAAGCGTATGAACCTTGCAGCGGTTGCCCAAGTAGTTAAGCGAAACGGTGCTCAAATGCAAGATAGTGCTCAGCGTAATGCTCCAGTGAGAACTGGTTTCTTACGTCGTAATATTCATTTGAATTACTTTGATGGTGGAATGACTGCTAAAGTTACTTCTGACGCGAGTTATGCCGTAAACAGATATGCGGCTGCATAAAGCAATTTATGTGAAAAAGAACAGGGCAAAATCGGTGAAAGTCTTTTAATAATAACATGCAATCGAATGTGGAACATAGTATAATTATTACTGAGGTGGTAATTATGAATAAGACTATTGAAGTCCCTAAAACTATTAAGAATTTAATTGGTAACAAGTACCATAGACTTACTGTTGTTGGTTTATCTGACAAGAAAGTTGGCAGAAAAAGATTTTGGTTATGTAAGTGTGATTGTGGCAATGAGATTGTAGTTCGTTCAGATAGTTTGAAAGGCGGACACGTTAAATCTTGTGGCTGTCTAAAAATAGAACAGGATAATTTTAATCTTGATAGAACTATTCATGGTGATGCTAAGCGAAACCATATAACAAGGCTTTTTCATATTTGGCAAGGAATGAAAAAACGTTGCTACGATAAAAATGATAAGCGTTATTCAAATTATGGCGGACGTGGTATTTTCGTTTGCGATGAATGGCTTAATTCTTTTGAAGTATTTAAAGAATGGTCAATATCTAATGGCTACAAAGACAATTTAACGATTGAACGTATAGACGTTGATAAACCATATATGCCTTCTAATTGCACATGGATTACCGTTAAAGAACAGGCCAATAATCGTACAACTTCCGTTTGGGTAACTTATAACGGTCAAACTTTAACACTAAAAGACTGGTCTGAAAAAACAGGGATAAACTATGGAACGTTAAATTCAAGATATAACAGGGACGGAAAACGTCCACCAAAATTGTTTGAACCAGTTAAAAGATAATACCGAGATAACTAATGTGATTGCGAAAGGCACGTTAGTATTGTAGAGCGTAGAAGATGAATAAATATAATTCTTCCAAGAGTGTCCTGCTCCACTTATGTGGATGAAGAGGTACGCCGAACTTACTGGTGACAGTAAGAAGTACAGGATAAAAAGCCAGTACGATAACAAAATGGTATCAAGAATGGGGAACTAGATTTATGGCTGGAACTCCGCACGTAGGGCCCGCTTATAAATCACAAAAGCCAATCTTTATTAGCGAGTTAGAAAGATTAATGAAATAGAGGTGTTCTATGATTTATAAAGCACCAGACCAAGCGTTGTTTGATGAGTTGTTTAAAGCGTCAACGGCGTTGAAATACTCCACTTATGACCACTTGCCGTTGGGAAATGAAAAGGCTTCTTATCCGTTTGTAAATATCGGAGAAGTTCAGTTTGTCCCTATGGCTACAGTTGGTAGCATTCAAGGTTCTCTAAACTTGACTGTTCACATTTGGGGAGATGGAAAACAAAGAAAGAGAGTATCCGATATGATGGACACTCTCTTTTTGTATGCAGCAAATTTAGAAAAGGTTGGCGATTATAGTGTGCAATTCAACTATTCTGGATCAACTACAAGATTATTAGACGACACAAGCGTTCCTAACTCCATCTTGAAACACGGAATGTTAGAGCTTGAATTTAGATTATTAGGAGGTCATTAAAATGGCAGGAACACAAGAAGAACTTCAATTCCTACAAGGTATTGATACGGTTGTTTACTTCCGTAAGTTAAAAGACGCAGCTAATGAAACTGGTAAGTTATTGCCTTATCAAACGACTGCTAAATTCGACCCAAGCAAAAAAGTAGATACCACCGCTACTAAAGACGGAATGGTCCCAACCAGTGCAAGTGTTGAAACTGATTTCGAAGTTGAATTCATTGACTCAACCAGTGCAATTGCAGATATGTTCTACGACTCACTTTTTGACAATGAAAAGCTTGAAGTTTGGGTTATTAAACGTAAACGAGTTAAAGACGGCAAATACTTTGCTTGGTACTTCCGCTCAACGGTTAGCGAAGATGAAAACGATAACGATGCAGACGATAACTCAACTCGTGACGTATCATTCTCAGTTGAAGGAACACCACAACGCGGATGGACTTCACTACCACAAGATGCTAAAGACCAAATGAACTACATCTTTAAAGGTATTGAAAAAGATGACGGTTCAAACAATGGTGGTGGTACTCCATTCAAGGAAACCACTAACCCAGACGCTGGCAAATAACTAACATCGGTCGCCTATGAAATGAACAGTACGCATTGCGGGCGGCTATTAATAAGGAGAACTAATCATGGAATTAACTATCAACGGTAAAAAATACAACTTTAAATTTGGAATTAAGTTTGTTCGTACTTTAAACGACATCGCAGGTGCAACTATGCAAGGGATGAAGTTTGGCATGGCTTTATCTACTACTTTGCCAGGTTTGCAATCTGATGATCCATCAGCTTTATCTGACGTTCTTTTTGCAGCAAATGCAACGGAAAAGCCACGCTTAACTAGAAATGAAATTGATACTTACCTAGAGTCAGACGCTGATTTAGAAGCTGTATTCGCTCAAACAACCAAAGAAATTACAGAAAGCAATGCAACTAAGCTAGTAGCAAAAAAGATGAAGCTCGGCAAGTAGAACTAACTTCCGAGCAAACTTATCATCAAATGGTTGTCAATTGTCTTCGATTTTTCGGTTTAACAGATATGTACGAGATTGAAACAATGACGATCAGTGAATATTACACAAGGCTAGAAGCTTATCAGCTTAAACAAGTTGACATTCAAAAGAACCTAGCTTTGCAAAGCTGGTACAACCAAACGGTTCAAGCTACCACAGGTAGTGCTAAGAACCCTAAGCCAAAATATAGCAAATTTGAGAAGTTCTTCGACGCTATGACGAAAGAGAATGAAATCAAAGAAATGTTTGACCCAAACTACAAGCCAGTTGTTTTAAGCGAGTCAGGGAAAAAGGAAAAACAAGCCGAATTATTCGCTAAACGGCAACGAGAATGGGAAGAACTACATATCAAGAAAGGAGGTTAAACATGGCAGAAAGTTATTCAGTCCAGGCGCAACTGTCCGCAGTTGATAAGAACTTTAGTTCAGCATTTGAGAATGCGTCTAATGTTGCTGAAAAAATGGGGAAAACATTATCTGTCGTTGGTGCTGGTACTACTGCGTTTGGTGTTATGGCTTTGAAGTCTTTTGGTAACTACGAAAAGGCACTTAACCAAGCAGCAGTAACTGCTGGTGGTACTGCCAAAGATATTGACGGCCTATCAGAAGTAGCTAAGCGAGTATCTGCAACACTTCCAGTGTCTGCTCAAGAAAGTGCTGAAGCTATGATTGAAATGGCTCAAGCTGGTGCGGATGTTTCTAAGATTAAGACGTACTTTCCGCAAATTGCCAAAGCAGCGATTGCTTCTGGATCAGACGTTAAGGTAACAGCTAGCACTGTTGAAAATGCAATGACGATTTGGGGAGACTCACTTAAGAAACCAGAACGAGCGGCAGCAATCTTAGTTGATACTGCTAACCTTTCTAATGCGTCAATGGCTGACATGAGTAATGCGTTGGCTAACGTTGGTGGTTCTGCTTCTAACATGGGTATGAGCATGCAAGATACAGCTACTGCGATTGGTTTACTTACTAACCATGGTTTTAGTGCGGCTCAAGCATCGCAAGATTTGAACCATGCAATTCTACAAATGCAAGCACCAAGTTCTAAGGCAAGAGACAAGATGATTGAGTTAGGCCTTTCATTTACCGATGCTCAAGGCAACATGAAACCATTCCCTAACATTTTGAAAGATGTTAATACAGCACTTGACGGACTTAAACCTGCAGAACGAGCTGCTGCATTGAAAACTTTGTTCGGTACTGCTGGTATGGGAGCAATACTTCCATTGCTTGACTCTATTAAAAATGAAACAGGCAATGCTGCTAAATCATGGGACGGAATGTCCTCGCAAATCGACAAGGACTCAAAAGACTCAGCAACTTCTACTGCATTTTTGGAAAACCAAACAAGCGAAATGCAGAAAAACGTTGGGTCTAGCCTTACCCAAATTAACCATAAATGGCAAGATTTAATCATGGCTTCAATGCAGGGAACTAAACAGATTTCAAGTGGATATCTTAGTCTAATAAATTCAGCTTTAGCCTGGGCTATTCAATCTAATTCGGCTGGTGCACAAGCTATTCGTGCTTTTATTGGGTTGAGTCCAGTTATTGGTACTGTTATAACGACAGTTGGTTCATTATCTAGCTCGTTAGCAAATGTTGGTAAAGGATTTGGAATGTTGAAAGCTTTTATGACAAATCCGTTTACGGCTGGAGTAGTTGCAATAGCTGCTTTAATAGCGATTTTGGCTAAAGCTTATCAACAATCTGAAACATTTAGAAACGCAATTTCAAGCGTTGGAAATGTATTCAAATCAATTCTTGGACCATCTATCGATTCTATAAGTAATGGGTTAAAAAAGATGTTTGGTGCTTTTGCTGGAGCTGGTACATCAAAGGGATTAATTGACACATTAGCAACTTCAATTGGGAATGGATTGGCTACTGCGATTAATTCTGTACCTTGGGAAACGATATTTAAAGGTATGGCTGCAATAATTAATGTAGTCATAGGTATCGTTCATAAGTTGATTGATGTTTGGAATGGGTTGCCAGCTCCCGTACAAAATGCAGCAGAAAAAATGGCTAAATTTGCAGCAGCTGCAGTATTAATAGGGCTACCACTAAAAATTGCTGGGTCATTAATTACTTCATTAATTGCCAACATGGTAGGAATTGGTTCTGGATCAGCAGCGGCTTCAACTTCAATGTCAGGTATGGCAAAAGCGGCTGGTAGTACTGGCGGTGCAATGTCTGGATTGATTGGAAAAATTGTTGGAGTTGTAACTTCATTAGGTGGTGTATTTTCTAGTGGCATTAGTTCAGCTGGTGGATTAATTAGTCTTCTTGGTGGTAAATTAGTTGATATGGGTGGAAAGACTGGAATTGCTGGAAAAGCAATTAGTCTATTAGGTTCAGCATTTTCATTTATTTCAGGACCAGTCGGAATTGTTATTGCAGCTTTGACATTAGTAACAGCTGGAGTTTCGTTGTTTGGTAGTAATGCTCAAATTGTCACTTCTAAAATCGTTGCATTTGGTCAGGCGTTTCAAACAGCTGCCCCACAGATTGGACAAGCATTCGGAAGTGTAATTTCAGGACTAGGAACAATGATTTTAAGTGCTGTGCCAGGAGTTATTGCTGGAATGACATCATTAATGACTGCCTTAACTACGACAGTTGTATCACTAGCTCCTATTGTTGTAATGGGATTTTCACAAATGTTTTTGGCAATAAGTCAGGCTATATTATCTGCAACTCCAACGATTATTTTAGGATTAACTAATCTACTAGTTGCATTCACTGCGATTATTGTATCTATGGCGCCACAAGTAGTTGCAAGCTTTGTAGCTATTCTTACTGCTTTTACAACAGCTGTCGTTTCTGCTATGCCACAAATCGTTCAAGATGGTGTAGATTTAATAGTTTCATTGTTAAATGGTATTGCACAAGCAATTCCACAAATAGTTCCAGCTGCTATAAACGTAATAGTTACATTCTTAACTACGTTAACTCAACAAATGCCACAGTTAATTACAGCTGGTATTCAGTTCATTGTTTCAGTTCTTCAAGGTATAGCACAGAATATGCCACAGCTGATTACAAGTGCTGTACAAGTTATCGTGACATTCTTAACTGGGTTAACCCAACATATGCCAGAACTAATAACTGCAGGTGTGCAATTTATAGTATCTATTTTAAATGGTATTGCAGCCAATATTGGTGATTTAATTACAGCAGGTACTAGAGCAATCGTTAATTTCTTGGAAGGGATAGCAAGCAATTTAGGAAACGTTATTTCTGCTGGTGTTGATGTTGTTGTTAGTTTCATTGAAGGAATTGCTAATAATCTAGGGAAAGTTATTAACGCTGCAGTCGATTTAATCGGAAAATTCTTACAAGGTTTAGCAAGTGCTATACCTAGAATTACTGACCAAGCAGTAGCTGCAGTTATGAAATTCGTTTATGGAGTTGGCTATACGTTAGGTCGAGTAACGAGCTCTGGTACTGAATTGATTTCACAATTTGCTAAAGGGATTATGGCAGGAATGGGAATGTCTTCCAATTCTGCTAGAAATGTTGCAAACGGTGCTTTAAATGCTATTAAGGGATTTGTCAGCAGCTTTGGAAGTGTTGGTCGTAATATCGCTAGCGGAGTTGCTCGTGGTATTGCTGCTGGTGCAAGCTCAGTTATTAGTGCGGCTGCTAATATTGCAAAAAGCGCATTGAATGCCGCTAAGTCTGCATTAGGTATTCATTCTCCTTCACGTGTAATGAAGAAACAAGTTGGTTTCTTCATTAGTGAAGGTATGGCACTTGGTATCACAGATAACATCAGTGCTGTTGAGAACGCTAGTGACACATTAGCTCAAGCTGCAATTCCAGATATCAACACTAAAGACATGGTACCGAGCTTCAACACTGCTGATTTATCAGATAGCATTGCTAGTGCAAACGCTTCAATAGATCATCAATTTAACACAGCAGCAAGTGCTGAATTAACTGTCAATCAACAACCAGCCAATATTAACCTTAATCTTGGTAACCAAAACTATCGTGCATTTGTTAATGACATCAGTAAGCAGCAAGACCAAAACACAGACTTAGAACTTAGATATTAGGAGGCGATTAAAATTAGTAATTATCAATTTAATGATTTGAACAGAAACACAAATCAAATGCCAATCGATATGTTGCCGTCAGAAGCAATGTATTTGGCCAACTTTAATAATTCTATCGAGAACCTGATACCTGGGTATCAAACGTTGACTGTTTCTGGTCGTGGAATGCTTGGCTATTCTTTGCATACCAACGATATTAGCGGTGGTGACGGTCAGATGTTCATTGGGGCTAATCTTCCAGCTCGAGAAATTACAGTCGAATATGTATTGGACGCAAAAACGCCAGAACAATTTATTGAGAAGTTGGACAGTTTAACCAATTTGCTACTTGATAAACAGTTCTGGTTTTCTTTTAAAGACGATGAAGAATGGAGTTATCAAGGAACTGTCAGTTCTTTTGAAGCTCCTGAAAAAGGCCAACTATTGGCTAAGGGTTCGTTCACAATTACGTGTTCGGACCCTTTCAAGTATTCATCCGTTGAAACATCAACAGGTAGCAAAACAATTAATGCTAAGGCAAGAATTGAAGAGATTGAATTCACGCCTAACGCTACTGTCGGACGGTTTAGTATTACTAACGATTATGGCCAAGAAATGATTATTGACGGGACGGTCAACGTTCGAGACACAATCGTCATTAGACCGCACTTACCACAGATTTTATTAAACGGAACTAATCATGCAGAATGGTTCGGCTATGCGTCGGACATTGAAAATTTTGAAATGACCAACAACATTAAAGCTAGTGTTGATGGAAGTTTTCTCATCAAATACAGGAGGTTTAGGCTATGAATTTATTTCTTATTGATAAAAACGAGAACGTTATCGGAGTTGTTCCCGATAATAAAATCATAGATTTAAGCCAGTCCCTTGAGATTAACCAAGCGGATGTTCTAAACGGAACAATCACACTTGATAAGTCTTTGAATTTAGATGACGTTCGATACTTTGCCGTTCCTGATCGTGATAATAAACATAACTTGTGGATGTACCGTAAAACCGTTGTCAAAGTCAATAATGATGACATTACTATCCAAGGTGTTAACGCTTTCTACGATGATTTAAAAGCCTATGGATACATTAAAGATAAACGGCCAAATAACATCAACGCTGAGCAAGCCGTTCATTTAATCTTAGGAAATACTCGATGGAACGTCGACTTTGTCGATACTGCTTTGAATTCAAGTACTGCTGAAGTTCATGACACAAACTTCTACTATTTAACTTATCTTGATGCTATCAAAAAAATTGAAGATGAATGGACAGTTGAAATTCAGCCGTTTATTAACATTGAGGGTAACAAGATTACCAGAAAATACGTTAATCTTTATTGGCAGATGGGCGGTAACAATGGTCAACGTTTCGTGTATGGAAAAAGTGCTTTGGAGATTGTCAAAGAGTCAAACGATACGGATGTTTACACAGCCTTAATCGGTCGTGGTTCTGGTATCGCTGAGCAAGATGATGAAGGCAATGACACTGGCGGTTATAGCCGTAAGATTACCTTTGCTGACGTTGAATGGTCTAAAGCTAAAGGCGACCCAATGGATAAACCACTTGGGCAAGAATGGATAGAGTGGCCACAAGCTACCAAAGAATTCGGATATTCGGACGGTACGCCTAGATTTGGTATTGTCGAATTTGAAAATGAAGAAGACCCAGCTAATCTTTTAAAAGAAACTTGGGAAAGTTTGAAGAAGTCTGCAATTCCTTCTGTGCAATTTAGCGCAACAGTTGGAGATGTAGGCTTTTTGAATTTGGGCGAAACTGTTGCAATTGTCCGCTATGATTTAGACATTAAGTATCAAACTCGTGTCGTAGCTATTGACTGGAACAGAAAGAATGAAAAAGCTTCCAAGATTACGTTGGGAGATAAACTTGTTCAGTCTGCAGCTGATAGATACCGCAGCGTTCAATCTGCCGCTTATAAGGCTAGAGATGTTGCAGATCAAGCTAGTAACCAAGCTAACTTCGCAATCGATAATAGTGGAACTACTATCCAATGGGGTTCTAATGAGCCAGCGCACCCGAAAGAAGGGGACATCTGGTACGACAAGCAACCCGACGGAACCGTAGTAATGAAGAAGTATGAAAACGGTCAATGGATAATTTTAATTGATGATACTACTGGCGAGCAGATTAAGAATAAAGTTGAACAAGCTGAAGAGGACGTTAAACAACTAAGAACTGATACAGATAATGCTCAAGCTACAATCAATAGTCGATTGAACGCAAACGACGTTAACATTGCTAATTTCAATGACAAGCTCATTGAAAATGATAAAAAGATTAGTAATTTAAATTCAGATGTTGATACAGCTAATAAGAATGCTGTAAACCTACAAAACCAAGTAAATGAAGTAGACAGTAAAGCAAACAACATTAAAAATACTGCTGATAGTGCAATTACAATTGCAAATGATGCTAAAAATGGACTACTTACTAAAGTTGATAGCTCATATTTCCACAGTTCAATTCAACAAGTCGACAATGCCATTCAGACTAAAGTAAGCAGTACAGACTTCAATACAAGAGTTACTCAGTTAGATAATGCCATTCAAACTAAGGTAAATAGTGACACTTTTTATTCAGAAATCACTCAACTAAGTAACGGCATTTCTTCCACTGTGTCTAAAATTGACAATCTTCAAGTTGGTGGGACAAATCTATTACCACATTCAAAAACTTGGGAAGGTTGGAATTCAATTGCTGATGCCTATGTAGATTGGGGCGTTATGTATAAGGACTTCCCATCTGCTCATGTCTATAATGATTGGGCAAGATTAGAGTTGACTAATCCAAGTTTAGAATTGCAATGGAACTGTCAGTATACGGCTAGTGTTTGGGTTCGTGGTTTATCTGAAGGCGATATCAATATTGGATACTACGATCCATACAATGGTGGGTTCGCAATAGTTTCTACTCATGTTTATACGTATTGGACACAAATTCATTTAACATTTACAGCGAAAAAACCAGAGTATCCAAATGGAAACAGAAGAGATTGGGAAGCTTTTGGAAATTGGGGAAATGTTAGTGGCTCTGTTTATTTTGCAGCTCCAAAGTTAGAAGCTGGAAATGTTGTTACTGATTGGTCGCCTAGCCCAAATGATTTAGCTACTCAAAGCCAAATTACTCAACTAAGTGACAGCATTCAAACAAAGGTTAGTAATGCTGAATACGAGAGTAAAATTACTCAATTGGCTAATGGCATTCAAAGTAATGTTAATCAAATAAATAGCCTTAGTGTTGGTGGTACTAACTTACTAAAAAACACAAAAACATTTGCTAACACTATTGTAAATAGTTCTTTTTCAGGTGCAGGAATTGAAACAAACTCCAACAATCAGTTCAAAGATTTTACAACAACTTGGGCCTTGGGATTGTATTCTAGTTTACAATTTCCAGTTGATGAAAAACTATTAGAAGCTGGTAAAACATACACTGTTAGTGCATGGCTAAGAGGAAGCGGAGAAGCTGATTGTGACATTAGATTTTATAGTCCTAGAAGTTGGGCTATGATTACCAATCACTTAACTACTGAATGGAAAAGGTATCACGTAACTTTTGTTGCTGGAGATAACATAAATCCGAACGGGTTGAGATGTGATATTGAGCAAGCAATCGATTCATCAATAGCATTGTATGTAGCTGGAATAAAGTTGGAAGAAGGGAACATGGCTACTGATTGGTCACCAGCTCCAGAAGACTTGGCAACTAGTTCACAGATTACTCAGTTAAACGACAGTATTAACACTAAAGTTGGTAACTCCGAATATGAAAGTAAAATCACCCAGTTAGCTAACGGAATTCAATCAAACGTTAATAATATCAACGGATTACGTGATAATACTAATTCACAAATCACTCAGTTGAATAATAGTATTAATACTAAAGTTTCAAGCGCTGACTTCTATAGTCGTACTAATCAGCTTGCTGATGGAATAAGTTCAACTGTTGCTAAAGTCGATGGACTTCAAGTTGGTGGGACGAATCTTTTGCCACATTCCAGAGATTGGCAAGGATGGAACTCTGTAGGTAATGCTTATGTTGACTGGGATATTATGTATGAAAACTTTCCATCTGCCCATGTATATGCTGAAGATTGGTCTAGATTTGAATTGAGTAACCCTGCTGGGTTGCAATGGTATTGTCCTTATACTGCTAGTGTCTGGGTTCGTGGTTTATCTGAGGGCGATATCAATATTGGATACTATGATCCATACAATGGTGGGTTATCGGTAGTGGCAACACATGTTTATGCTTATTGGACAAAGATAAAGATTACTTTTAACGCACAGCCCCCAACATATCCTCACGGTAATCGTAGAGATTGGGAAGCGTGGGGTAATTTTAATAACGTTACAGGTAGTGTTTACTTCGCAGCTCCTAAGTTAGAAGCTGGAACGTTTGCCACTGCATGGTCTCCAGCACCTGAAGATATGGCAACCCAAAGTCAAATTACGCAATTGTCAGACAATATTAATATGCGTGTTCAAAAGAACGATATAATCAATCAAATTAATATTAGCAATGAAGGTGTCCTAATTGATGGAAGACGAACTCATATAACTGGTCAAACAGTTATTGATAATGCAGCAATCAAAGATGCCAATATCGATAATCTCAGTGCAAGTAAATTGACTGCTGGTGTGATTGACTGTCGCCAAATCGACGTTATGAATATTGCTGGTTATCAAATTATGTCCAACCAAATTACAGCTGATAAAATGGCTGCTAATTCTATCATGGTAGGGCTTAACAATAGCCTAACTGGAATGCATATCTACCCTAATGGATTGACTATTAGTGAGAATGGGAAAAACGTTCTTCAATTTAATAAAACAGGAATTAGGGTATCTGATCCAGATAATAATGAAGAAGTTGGATGGATTCATGCAAATAGCATGGTAAATGCTAACTGGTTTAATGGCTTACAATTTGATCTTGACCCTCTTGGAGATTACATGGGTTGGGGAGTATACAATGACAATACTAAACTTTATGATTTGAAAATTGCATACTACAAAAATGCTTTTGCAACCCACGAAGCTGATTCATTTGTTTCAAGTGCAAATGTTAATGTATTCAATTCAGTCAGAACTGGCAAGCTTGAAACTTTAGGAAAAGGTATTTTGAATTTTCAGAACGCAAAGGTCAATGGTGGAGAAGATGCAATTGCATTAAGAGCAGCATGGGGAAGCGGATGCGGTTTTTATATTGCTGGTGATCATGTTTACGTAAAAACTGCTGTTGGAACTTACGATTTAGATGCAGTAATTCACAGTATTGGAAGAAACCAAACTTGGAACTAAGGAGAAATTCATATGCAAATTAAATTAAAAAAAGGGAACATTCAACAAACGATTACTTTTATTAGAAATATTAATCTAAGTGGTGGAAAAACTAATCGTGCTAGATTTAGAGCTTTAAAATTGCTAGACAAAAAAGCACAAGAAGTAAATGAAGAACGAATGGAAATAGCTAAAAGCTATGCCAAGCTTGACCAATCAGGGGAACCAATTATCTTGCAAAATGGTAATTTAGACATTGAGCAAGAGAAGTTGATTCCCTTTTCTAATGCACAAAATGCAATGTTTGAAGAAGACTCAGCCTTAACAGTTGATGATTACAAAGACCAATTCCAAACATTGTACGAAGCATTACTTAATTACAACGATAATCTACAAGGCGATAACTTGATTGCTTACGGGACACTAATTGACGTACTAGAAGATGCAGGATTTAGAGAAGGAGAATAACTATGTTAAAAACAAACAAATCAATTCAATTAAACGGAAGTAGTGACTTTGACGGACAATCAGCAATGATTTTCTCTGCAAATGTTAAAAGCGATGGTAACGCTAGTTTGAATGCAACTATTGTCAATCAAAAACTTTACGACGCAAATAAAACAGATGTTCAAAAAGACCTTTCAGAGTTTAACATCAAGGCCTTTTCTTTATCTGATGAAGTTGACGCACCTACGGGAACAAGTAAAGAAGGCTAGCTAATGCACTCACAAACTTTTTTGCACATGTATATAAGTTCACTGGATAAGGGCTTTGGCTCAACAATGTTTCAACTGTTAATTGGAGTAGTTGTCCTAGACGTCATTTTAGGCACAGCTCGTGGCGTTTCACTTAAAAAAGTGAACTCTACTATTTCAGTTAATGGCCTCGCTAAACACGCGATGATTGTTATTGTTCCGATGTTTTTGTATCCCTACATCGATTTAATGGGATATGGATATTTCGGCGATACGATTATCGCTTTTTTAGTACTCTCACAAGGACAAAGTCTATTAGAAAACTGGATTGCAATTGGTTTGCCTTTTCGGCCAGAATGGCGACAATTCTTTGACGAAAAGAAAATTGAGCAGAAAATGCGACCAGGTTCTATCCACACGGATGATCCAGTCCCCGACGAAAACGAAAAGAAGCTATAAAGTTTATGAACAATCTAATTAGTTTGATTTTAACCATAATAATTTTTGTAGCTTTATCACTAATAGCCATTTCAATTGGCTATCCTATTAATTTATAAGGAGATTTAAAATGGCAGAATTAGAGTTCCCAATCATTGTTGACCTTGCTAAATTTCAACGATCAGACTTAGAGTTTTTCCAATATTTAAAGGACCACGGATGTAAAGGGGTAATTGTTCAGCTTACCGCCGGGACAGATGGCTATCCTTATTCACAAAACCCACGTGCGGCCGAACAAATTAACAATGCTCATGCTGTGGGCTTACCAGTCCACGCATATCATTATTGCTACTCAAGTACTTACGAAGGCATGTTGCTTGAAGCTCAAAACTTTATCACTCAATTTACTTTGATGGGACTAGACAAAGAAAACTGTTTCGCCTTCCTTGATGAAGAAGATGAGACTTATAACTCATACAACGCAACGGATGATTGCAACGTTTGGCTTAAGGCAGTTAGAGCTGCTGGGATTAAGAACGTGGGTACTTATTCGATGGCCAGTTGGTTCACATCTGGACGTATTATCCACGCGAACTTGTATTCTAGTTTCATTTGGCCAGCAAGTTACGGAACATCACAACCTAATGTCGATGACGCTAACATGTGGCAGTGGACTGATGACTGGTACGGAGTTGACGCTAGTTATGACTTCCATTCAGCACTAATCGGTAACTCATCCGTTGATTATTCAGACAAGCCAGAAGTTACACTTCCAACTACTGAAGAACAACCACATGTTGAGTGGACGCCTGTTCAATACAAAATCAAACAAGATGACACCTTAACTAAAATCTCACAACTTACTGGAGATAGTATCGCAACAATCATCGCTAATAACCCTGACCAATTCCCTAATGGTGTTGACTCAGTTATTTATGCTGGTAACGTGCTACTAGTTAATGATCGTGGCATTGACTTTGGCGAAACTTCATTAACTGAATGCAAGTATGTAGTCCAAGATGGCGATACGCTTTGGGGAATGTCTGAAGACTCAGATAAGGTTGGCGACCGTCCAGATACTATCGTGGCTAACAACCCTGATGTATTCCATGGAGATATGAATACAACCATCTATCCAAACCAAGTAATTCTTTACTACCGTTAAAGACTTATTAATCTAGAAAGGAGATGATTAAAGTGGCTAAATGCAAGAAAAAAGGAAAAGGCAAGGGCGGTAAATAGCATTTTTAGCTAGCCGTGCTATAATCTAAAATACATTAGCATTTACTGGTGCTGATGAAAAAATATATACGATACGAAAAAGCTCACTACCTTTAATTGGTGGTGGGCTTTTTTGTTTTGCGCTTTTTTTAATTAAACTAATGCTTACCAAGACTAGATTAATATACGCAGTTTTTAGTTACATAGAAACCTACTATACAATGGAAGAAACTAAAAGCTTGTTTTATAATTTTTTTGCACTAATTTTGCACTTGATAGCTACTATCGTTGTTATATCAATACTTTCAAATCCTGTATCCTCCTTTAAAAATTATTTTCTGTATACCATAATTTATCAATTATGGTATACTCAATATGTTATAAAATAACGAAACTACTCTTTTCCAGCAAGGAGGTCCCAAATGGGGGCCTTTTTTGTTTGCAAAAAAATAAACCTGAATTTTAATTAATTCAGGTTTATTTTTTAATATTCATAAGTTTTAACTTGTTTCTTTAACTCAGTGAAATCAGTGTCAGGATACTTATTTTGTAGAGCTTGGAATAACATATATTTAGCAAAGTTACCATTTCGCGCCATAATTGGTCCGTGAAAATATGTTCCAACGGTATTTTTGTGAACGGCACCTTCAGTACCATCTTCACCATTGTTACCGTAACCTTGCAATACTTTTCCAAGGGGATGTTCATCTTCACCTAAGAATGTAATTCCTTGATGATTTTCAAAACCATGGTATTTATTACCAGTCTTTTCGTTTTGAATCACAACGTCACCAATAAAACGATGATCTTGTTGTTGTTCCGTATAGTGATTCATGGCTTCAATTCCTGGCAATTTTTGTCCTTTAGCATCCACATAATACTTACCAAGCATTTGGTAGCCACCACAAACGGCTACCATGGGCTTATTAGCTTCAATAAACTTAATTAATTCATCCTTTTTGGTCTGAATATCTTCAGCCACGACCGTTTGTTCAAAATCTTGGCCACCACCAAAAACGACAAAATCATAATCATCCGCTTTAAAGTCTTCTTCTAAAGAAACGATATCAGCGGTAACCTCAACTCCAATTTGGTTAGCGTAAAATTGAAGGGCTAAAATATTACCAATATCACCATAAGTGTTCATTAAATCACCATAAAGATGAGCTACTCTAATACTCATTGTCATTATTTTTGGCCTCCCTTGATGTAACCACGCTTAGCTAGAATTGCTCTAATTTCCATCATTGCCGTGTAGGTAGCTAGAATGTAGACCTTTTTGGTGGGCATCTTTTGAATGTCATCAACGACTTTTTCTAAGTCAGGTTGGATGATATGTTTATCATCAGGAACTCCAGCAACTTTAAGTCGGAAAGTGATATCTTTATACCGTGATCCACCAGTTTCAAACTGCTGAATGTTCATCTTAGGTAATCGTTCAAATTCACCATCCCAAATCCAACTTGTATCGATTCCGTCGGCGTAATTAGCGTTTAACAAAGCCATAAACGAAAATGGATCAGGTTCGGTTGCCAATAAATCGATTACTTGATTAGTCCCAACTGGGTTTTTAACTAAAATAATTGTGACATCTTTATCACCAACATGAAGTTCTTCTTGACGCCCAAAAATCCGTTCGTTAGCAGCAAAGGCATGTTTAATTTGGTCAGGGGAAACTTCAAATTCACGACCCACAGCATAAGCTGCCAAGGCATTATAAATATTGTAAGTTCCACCAACACTAATTTGATATTGGTGGCCATCAATGGCAAATTTTGATTCAACTGGGGTTTGATTTTCCACACTAGTAACTTTGTATTTTAATTCTGGACGATGATAGCCACAGTTAGGGCAGAAGTAATCGCCTAAGTTAGCATAAATTAAATAACGATAATGTAAAATGTGGTGACAAATTGGACAAAGAATACCATCAGTATTAGCATGAGCTTTAAAGTTCCCAGTTGCTGGTTGATTTTCAAAACCATAGTAAATTTGCGGATTAGGTAATTCAACCGAATTAAAAATTGGTTCATCACCATTAGCAACGATTGTAGCGTCTGGAGCTAATTCAATTCCGTCAAGAATTTTTTGATAAGTGGTATAAATTTCACCGTAACGATCAAGTTGATCTCGAAAAATATTAGTTAAAACAAACATCTTTGGTTTAACTTGTTCTACAATCAATTGAACGTTGGCTTCATCAACTTCAAGGACGGCAATTGGCTTTTGTCCGTTTCGTGGTTGTTTTGCTTCCAAAAAAGTAGATACGATTCCTTGAATCATGTTGGAACCACTTTTGTTAGTTAGAATTTCGTCATATTTTTCTTTTAATACCTGCACAATTAATGCAGTGGTCAAAGTTTTACCGTTAGTTCCACTCACGATAATTACATCGTAGTTTTTCCCAAGTTCGGTTAAAACATCGGGGTCAATTTTAGTGGTGATTTTTCCAGGTAGAGAACTACCACCGCCCATAAAGGTATGCAAAAACCAGTATGAAGATTTTCCCGCTAGAGTTGCAATATCACTCTTAAAAGTCATTAACGCTCACATCCTTAATTTAAAATATTTTGTAATCCAGTACTTTTGATTTTAGCATAAAACGGGCTACTAAACTAAAATTAGTAACATCTTTATTTACGTTACATTAACAATTCTAAATTCCGAATGCAGAAAAGCGAAAAATTAGCTATAATGAAAATGAGAGTATTTTATAGAAAAAGGTGATATTTTGGCACAACTTTTCTTTCGTTATGGCGCCATGAATAGTGGAAAGTCATTTGAAATTATTAAGGTAGCACATAACTATGAGGAACAAGGTAAGCAAGTTATTCTAATGACCAGTGCTTTAGATACACGTGAAAAGGCCGGGACCATTGCTTCAAGAATTGGATTAGAACGCGAGGCAATCGCCATTGAACCGAATGCAAATGCCATGCAATTGGTCCAAAACCGCTTAAATGAAATTCAGGGCCGCGTGAGCTGCATTTTAATTGATGAGGCCCAATTCTTAGAAAAACACCATATTCAAGAATTAGCCCAAGTAGTCGATGATTTGAATATTCCGGTGATGGCCTTTGGTCTAAAAAACGATTTTCAAAATCAGTTGTTTGAAGGTTCAAAATATCTTTTAATTTATGCCGATAAGTTAGAGGAAATGAAGACGATTTGTTGGTTTTGTGAAAAGAAAGCAACCATGAATCTTCGTTTTCATGAAGGAAAACCCGTTTATGAAGGTGAACAAGTAGTAATGGGCGGTAATGAATCTTACTATCCCGTTTGTCGAAAACACTATAATCACCCACCGAAATAATTTATTAGAAAGAGGAGTAAAATGGCCGATAATAAAATGGATCAGATTTTTGATAAATTACAATCAGTATCTGATCGCTACGAAGAAGTTAGTGAATTAATCAGTGATCCTGAAGTTATTTCCGATACCAAGCGCTTCATGAAATTATCTAAAGAAGAAGGTAATTTACGAGAAACGGTTGATACCTATAAGCAATATCGAGAAGTGACTGAATCACTCAATGATGATCAAGAAATGTTGAAAGAAAAGCTTGATGATGATATGAATGAAATGGTAAAGGCTGAAATCGCTGATTTAGAAGCACAAAAAACTGAACTGGAAGAAAAATTAAAAATCATGTTGATTCCCAAAGATCCTAATGATGATAAAAATATTATCATGGAAATTCATGGAGCTGCTGGTGGGGATGAAGCTAGCTTGTTTGCTGGTGACTTATACAACATGTACGTTAAGTATGCCGAAACCCAAGGGTGGACAGTGCAAATCATTGATGAAGTTCCTACCGAAGTCGGGGGTTTCAAGCAAATTGTCTTGATGATTAATGGTGACAACGTTTATTCAAAACTTAAATTTGAAAATGGAGCCCATCGAGTTCAACGGGTACCAGAAACGGAATCAGCTGGACGAGTCCATACTTCAACTGCCACAGTTGGGATAATGCCAGAAGAAGAAGATGTTGACATTACCATTGACCCTTCCGATATTCGGACCGATGTGTACCGTTCTTCAGGTGCTGGGGGACAACATATTAACAAAACGTCATCAGCAGTGCGGATGACCCACTTGCCAACTGGAATTGTGGTTGCCATGCAAGATGAACGATCCCAACAACAAAACCGGGTTAAAGCGATGAACGTTTTGAAAGCTCGAGTTTACGATTTTTACAAACAAAAAGAAGAAGATCAATATAATGCGCAACGTAAGTCTGCGGTGGGAACGGGTGACCGTTCTGAACGAATTCGGACGTATAATTACCCTCAAAACCGGGTAACTGATCATCGAATTGGTTTGACTTTAAATAAATTAGACAAGGTAATGGCCGGTGATTTAGGTGAAATTATTGATGCATTGATTGTTTCAGATCAAGCAGAAAAAATGGAGCACTTAAATGACAACGAAGCTTAAACCGGATGTCACATTCTTTGAAGCCCTGAAATGGGCTTCTTTGTGTCTTAAAGGGAAAAATATCGAAGCCGATGAAGGTCAATTTTTATTGTTAAACCAAATGCACTGGAATTTAACCACTTTACTGGGTAATTATCGAACTAAAATGCCTAGTGAGGTCCGTGAGCAATTTGAAACGAATGTTAACCGATTAATTAGTGGGGAACCTGCTCAGTACATTATTGGACAAACTTACTTTTATGGCTATCCGCTGCGTGTCAATCAAAACGTCTTAATTCCGCGTCCAGAAACTGAAGAGTTAGTGGAATGGATTTTACATGATTATCCGAACCGACCACTACAAGTGTTAGACGTTGGAACTGGTAGTGGGGCGATTGCAATTGCGTTAAAAAAGCAACGCCCCCAATGGCAAGTTACGGCCTCAGACATTTCGGCAGATGCTTTAAAAGTCGCTCAAGAGAATGCCCAATTAAATGATGTTGAAATTAATTTTGTAGAAAGTGACTTACTGGCAAAATTTACTGATGAAACATTTGATGTAATCGTTTCAAATCCACCGTATATTGCCCATGATGAAACAAAGTTAATGGATCAAGATGTGCTGGATTATGAACCAAAGTTAGCTCTATTTGCTAAACACGATGGCTTATTCATTTATGAACAATTAGCTGTCAGTGTTGCTAATTATCTGACTGAAAAAGGAGTCCTTTATCTTGAAATTGGATTTCAACAGGGACAAGCAGTGACCGAGTTGCTGGCTAGTCAGCATGCAACTGCTCAAGTTATTTTGCACCAGGATTTAGCCGGACATGATCGGATGATTAAAATGAAGTTAAAGGAGAGTAAATAATGGAAACAAAAATATTTACACCTGATCAAATTGATCAAGCGGCAGCAGAAATTAAGCGAGGAAATTTGGTTTCATTTCCGACCGAAACAGTTTATGGATTAGGCGCAGATGCTACAAATGTGACAGCCGTTGAAAAAGTTTATAAAGCTAAGGGGCGTCCGAGTGATAATCCCTTAATTGTCCATGTGGCTGATGTCGCTACAGTGGAAAAATACGCTTTACCATTAGATGAAAAAACGCAAAAGTTAATTAAGGCTTTTTGGCCAGGTCCTTTGACGATCATTTTAAACCTCAAGCCGAATGCATTATCCAAAAAAGTAACGGGTGGCCTAGATACAGCTGCGTTTAGAAATCCAGATAAGCAAGCGACCATTGCTTTAATTAAACAAGCGGGAGTTCCATTAGTTGGGCCATCTGCCAATACTTCTGGAAAACCTAGTCCGACTTTAGCCGAACACGTTTACCATGATTTGCACGGTAAAATCGCTGGAATCTTAGATGCGGGTGCAACCGAAGTGGGAGTTGAATCAACTGTGATTGATATGTCAGCTAAAACGCCTGCCATTCTGCGGCCTGGGGCAGTGACTCAAGCACAAATTGAAACGGTAATTGGCAAAGTCGATGACTCCGAAAAAAAAGTCGGGAAAAATGATATTCCTAAGGCCCCTGGAATGAAATACACCCATTATTCTCCCAATGCTGATGTACAAATTGTTGATGCAACACGAGATTGGGAAAAAGTAGCTAATTGGACTAAATTGCAAAAAGAGATGGTGGGAATTTTAGCAACCGATGAGGTAATTACTAGTCATGTCTGGCCTGATAACACAGTTACATTTAGCTTAGGAACCGACATCAATTCAGCTAGTCACTTGCTTTTTGCCGGCTTACGTCAGTTCGATTTAAATCCAGCTATCAAGACGATTTTAGTTCAAGGATTTACTGCTGATGGACTGGGGGAAGCCTACATGAATCGCTTAAGTAAATCTGCTGGTCAAAAACATTTTGACCAAGTATAATTAGGCCAAGCAATTTTGCTAAATTATTCCAGTTTAAAAGTGAGGTAAACTAATTATGAGTTATGACTATTTAAAAGATGATCCTGAGTTATGGGATGCCATTGCCGACGAAAAGCAGCGGCAGGAAACCACGATTGAATTAATTGCATCCGAAAACATTGTTTCTAATGCAGTTCGGGCTGCTCAAGGTTCTGTATTAACCAATAAGTACGCTGAAGGTTATCCTGGTCACCGTTATTATGGTGGTTGTGAAGACGTTGATGTGGTGGAAAATTTGGCCATTAATCGGGCCAAGGAATTATTTGGTGCTGAATACGTCAATGTGCAACCTCACTCTGGATCACAAGCTAACGAAGCAGCCTATGCAGCCTTCTTAAAACCCGGTGACGTGATTTTAGGAATGGATTTAAATGCTGGTGGGCATTTGACTCACGGTGCAAAAGTTAGCTTCTCTGGTAAAATTTATAAATCATACTCATATGGTTTAAATCATGAAACAGAATTACTTGATTACGATGAAATCAGAAAAATCGCTCAAGAAGTTCATCCTAAAATGATTGTAGCGGGAGCCTCTGCTTACAGTCGAATCATTGACTGGAATGAATTTCGTAAAATTGCTGACGAAGTAGGCGCTTATTTAATGGTTGATATGGCTCACATCGCAGGACTAGTAGCAACTGGGTTACATCCAAGTCCAGTGGGAATTGCGGATGTTGTGACCACTACCACGCATAAAACCCTTCGGGGCCCACGTGGAGGAATGATTTTATCGCAAACAGAAAATGCGAAGAAATTAAATTCAGCGGTGTTTCCACGTTCCCAAGGTGGACCACTGGAACACGTCATTGCTGGAAAAGCTGCCACTTTTTATGAAGATTTACAACCAGAATTCAAAACTTACTCAAAGCAAGTGGTTAAAAATGCACAAGCCATGGCTGATGAATTTGAAAAATCAGCTCACATTCGGGTAGTTTCTGGTGGAACTGATAACCATTTAATGACGATTGACTTAACTGAGACGAAATTAAATGGTAAAGAAGCGCAAAACTTATTAGATTCCGTAAAAATTACAACTAACAAAGAAGCCTTACCAAATGAACAATTAAGTCCCTTTATCACTAGTGGGGTACGAATTGGAACTCCAGCAATTACATCACGGGGCTTTGATGAAGCAGACTCCCGAAAAGTTGCCGATTTAATTATTAAAGCAATTGAAAATTACGATAATCAAGCAGTTTTAGCTGAGGTAAAAACTGAAGTTGAAGCCATGTGTGCTACTCACCCAATTACTCGATAAAACACAGGAATGTGGTAAAATAAGAGTAAATAAAAGGGGAGTGTGTTTAGTATGGGTAAATTTCAGGTTATGGATCATCCTTTGATTCAACACAAATTAAGTATTATTAGAAATAAGGATACTGCGACAAATGAATTTCGTGAAGTGGTGAACGAAATTGCCAATTTAATGGCGTTTGAAGTTACTCGTGATATGTCTTTAGAAGATGTGGATATTGAAACTCCAATGGGTGTTGCACATGCTAAGCAATTAGCTGGTAAAAAAGTTGCGATTGTCCCAATTCTTCGTGCCGGAATCGGAATGGTTGATGGAATTTTGGATTTACTTCCTAGTGCCCGAGTTGGTCATATCGGAATGTTTCGTGATGAAAAAACCCTTGAACCGCATGAATATTTTTGTAAATTACCTTCAGATATTAGTGAACGAGAAGTGTTAGTCGTTGACCCAATGCTTGCAACTGGTGGCTCAGCTATCATGGCAATTGATGCTTTGAAAAAGCGTGGTGCTAAAAACATTAAGTTTGTTTGTTTAGTATCTGCTCCAGAAGGAGTTAAAGCGCTTGAAGCAGCCCATCCAGATATCGATATCTATGCAGCAGCTTTAGATGATAAACTCGAAAATGGCTACATTGTTCCAGGTCTCGGTGATGCCGGTGATCGTTTATTTGGGACTAAATAATTAAAATTAAGTAGAAGTCAGATGACTTCTGCTTTTTTGTTTTTCAAATAAATATTAAGAAATGGAGTATTTGCCTTTGAATTATAATTAAGACAGTGGTAAAATTCTAGTGAATTTTAGATTGTGATTTTCTTAATTACTTTCTAAAATGGGTGGTAAGTTACTGCATCTATTTTCCTTACCGTTCACTAAAATGAAAGGAAAAAAGAGGTGATATATTGTGGACAAGACTCGTACTTTCCAATTGATGGGGTTAACCTTTAATGTTGGAAATATGATTTCTGGTATTGTTGTGGCTTTAATTGTTTTCGGTTTAGTTTTTTATTGTTCGCGAAAAATTCAGTTAAAACCAAAGGGAAAACAAAATTTCTTAGAGTATATGATTGACTTTACTAACGGAATTATTAAGTCTACAATGCCAAGTGGTTCAACCAAGGACTACGGGCTTTGGGCATTTACGCTCTTCTACTTCATCTTAATTTCTAATCTTTTGGGATTGTTTTTACACATTGAAGTTGGCGGAGTAGTCTATGTTAAAAGCCCGACTGCAGACCCAATTGTTGCAATGTCATTTGCGTTAATGTCATTGTTGCTTGCACAATATTCAAGTGTTAAGAAGTTAGGTTACAAGAAACATTTTGAAACCTATATGCAACCAATTTCATACTTGTTACCAATTAACTTGATGGAAGAATTGACGAATTTCTTAACTTTGGGGATTCGGGTGTACGGTAATATTTTTGCTGGTGAACTATTAGCAGGATTAATTGCTAAAATGGCCTTTTCTGGTGGGGTTGGTATGATTCTTGTATCAGCTCCCTTAGAATTAGCTTGGCAAGGATTTTCAATCTTCATTGGTTGTATCCAAGCCTATGTTTTTGTAACTTTATCATGTGTATATGTTGCTCACAAACTAGTTGTTGAGGAATAAAAAATAGGAGGATTTACTCATGGGTCTTATTGCAGCAGGAATCGCTATGTGTGGTGCCGCTATCGGTGCCGGTATCGGTGATGGAATTTTGATTTCTAAAATGCTTGAAGGTATGGCACGCCAACCAGAATTATCAAACACTTTAAGAACTAACATGTTCATTGGGGTTGCTTTGATTGAAGTTATGCCTATCTTAGCCTTCGTTATTGCTATGTTAGTAATGAACAAGTAGTAACATTTTTCTACTTTCGAAAAAGGAGGTGTCAATAGATGTTTACACATTTAATTGTCGGAGCTGAATTTAACATTGGTGATGCATTATTCTATGCTATTTTATTTCTTATTTTAATGTTTGCCATCAAAGTTGTAGCTTGGAAACCAGTTACGAAAATGATGCAAGATCGTGCTGATAAAATTTCAGACGATATTGATACAGCAGAAAAAGCAAGAAATAAAGCAGTTGCATTAGAAAAACAACGCCAAGAAGCACTTGCTAATTCGCAAGAAGAAGCTGGTGAAATCATTAACAAAGCTCAACAAACAGGTGACAAGCGTCGTGATACAATTATCGAAGAAGCACGTTCAGATGCTCAATCGCTGAAAGAAAAAGCTCAAGCAGATATTGAACAACAAAAGAAAGATGCGCTTGCTGATTCTAAAAATGACGTAGCAGATTTATCTATTGAAATTGCTTCCAAAATCATTAAGAAGAGTTTAAATGCTGATGATCAAAAGGCATTAATCGATTCTTATATTGAAGGGTTGGGTAATAATGAGTCTAACTAAGCTTGATGTTGCCAAACGTTATTCAAAGGCGCTATACGAAGCTTTAGAAAGTGATAACGAGATTGCTACCGCTAAAGCTGAATTGAATACGCTTCAAGCAGTACTTCAAGCAGATCCGGAATTAGGAATTGCATTAAGTGGAGTTGCTTTGAATAGTAAGCAAAAAGCATCATTATTAAATCCTTTGGTTGCTGGTGTTTCTTCACCATTCGTGAAGAATTTGATTAACATGTTATTCGAATATCATCGGATTAATGATTTGGATGCAGTCATTGATGAATTTAATAATCTATATAATGAAAAACATGGGATTGTAAAAGCAGAAGCAACTACTGCAATCCCACTAAGCGATACTGAAAAAGATAATTTAGCTAAGTCATTCGGTCAACGAATTAACGCTAAACAAGTTGAATTGTCTACAAAAACTAATCCAGATATCATCGGTGGTGTAATTCTTAGATCATCGGACGTGGTGTTTGATGGTAGTATTCGTACTAAAATTGAACAAGTTAAGCGGTTATTATTAAAATAATGATATCTTTCAATAAAGAGGTGAAACTTTTATGAGCATTAAGGCTGAAGAAATCAGTGCTCTAATTAGAAAACAATTAGAAGGCTATAAAGATGACCTTACTGTAGACGAGACTGGTATTGTTACATATCTTGGTGATGGTGTTGCTCGTGCTTATGGTCTTGATAACGCCTTATCTGGTGAATTACTTGAATTCCAAAACGGAGTTTACGGAATGGTGCAAAACCTGGAAACTAACAACGTTGGGATCGTTATCTTGGGTGATTATACTGGAATTCGTGAAGGCGATACGGTTAAACGGACTGGACGAATCATGGAAGTTCCTGTCGGTGATGCAATGGTTGGACGGGTTGTAAATGCCTTAGGTCAACCAATTGATGGTAAAGGAGATATCGATACCACTCAAACTGCACCAATCGAACACAAAGCTCCCGGGATTATGCAACGTCAATCAGTTGATCAACCACTTCAAACTGGAATCAAAGCAATTGATGCTTTAGTTCCAATTGGTCGTGGTCAACGGGAATTAATTATCGGGGACCGTAAGACCGGTAAAACATCAATTGCAATTGATACCATCTTGAACCAAAAAGATCAAGATATGATTTGTATCTACGTTGCCATTGGTCAAAAAGACTCAACTGTTTTGCAACAAGTTGATACTTTAAATAAATTTGGAGCAATGGATTACACAATTGTGGTTTCCGCAGGTCCTTCAGAACCAGCTCCATTGTTATACGTGGCTCCTTATGCTGGTGCAACAATGGGTGAATACTTCATGAATAAGGGTAAGTCGGTTTTAATCGTCTTTGATGATTTAACCAAACAAGCCAATGCTTATCGTGAACTTTCCTTGATTTTGAGACGTCCTCCTGGTCGTGAAGCTTATCCTGGTGATATTTTCTACACCCATTCACGTTTGCTAGAACGGGCCGCTAAATTAAGTGACAAACTTGGTGGTGGTTCAATGACTGCCTTACCAATTGTTGAAACGCTTGCGGGAGATGTTTCCGCTTATATTCCAACTAATGTAATTTCAATTACTGATGGTCAAATTTTCTTGAATGCCGACATGTTTTATGCTGGTGATCGTCCGGCTGTTGATGCTGGTACTTCAGTATCTCGGGTTGGTGGGGATGCTCAAATTCCTGCCATGAAGAAAGTTGCCGGTACGTTGCGGATTGACTTAGCTTCTTATCACGAACTTGAATCATTTGCGCAATTTGGTTCAGATCTTGATGAAGCAACTAAGTCTAAGTTGGATCGTGGTGCTAGAACCGTTGAAGTTTTAAAACAAAAACTTCATGATCCAATTTCCGTTGAAAAACAAGTTCTAATCCTTTACTGTTTGACCCATGGTTACTTGGACAAATTACCAGTTGACGATGTTTTAAGATACCAAGCTGAAATCTTTAGTTATTTTGATGATTCACATGCTGATTTATTAAAACAAATTAAAGATACCGGTAAATTACCGGAACAAGCTGACATGGATCAAGCAATTGAAGAATTTGCAAATATTTTCCAACCATCAGTTAAAGATGACGAAGCTAAATAACTTGAAGGGAGGTCATAGTCATGGTTGAATCAATGAATGAAGTTAAGCATCGAATTGCATCAACAAAAAGTACTCGTAAAATCACGGAAGCAATGGAGATGGTTCAAACTGTAAAGTTAAATCAAATCCAAGGTCAAACGAGAACTTATGACCAATATGTTTCTAAGATTAAGTCAGTCGTGATGCATCTTGCTAGCACTCATATGTTAGACAACCAAAAACCTTCAAGTGCTGATAGTAGTAAAAAATCTAAGACCGCATATTTAGTGATTACTTCAGATCGCGGAATGGTGGGAAGTTACAATAGTAATGCAATTCGGGGAACTAATCGTTTCATCGAAAAACATACCCCTAACAAGGATGATTATTTAATTTTAGCCGTCGGGGGAAATGGAGCTGATTTCTATAAAAAGAATGGAGCCGATGTAGCTTACGAATATCGAGGTGTTTCTGATATTCCAAAATTTAGTGAAGTGAAGGGAATTGTAAAAGCAATTAGCCAAATGTATGAAGATGGCGTCTTTACGGAACTATATGTTTGTTCAAATCACTTCGTAAACCGGATTCGTTCTGATTTTAAAGCACAAAAATTATTTCCAATGGACCGTGAAGCTGTGGAAGAAAGTATGGATGGGGCAAATGGTGCCGGATCAACTGTTAAGACGCAAGTTTTATCAGCTGAATATGACGTCGAACCTTCAGAAAAAGAAGTGTTAGAAGCGATTTTGCCACAATATGCTGAAAGCTTGGTTTATGGAGCTATCTTAGATGCAAAAACCGCTGAGCATTCTTCAAGCTCAATGGCAATGAAAGCTGCTACAGATAATGCTGGAGATTTAATTTCAAGCTTGGAATTAAAATACAATAGAGCTAGACAAGCTGCTATTACTACTGAAATCACTGAAATTACTGGTGGTCAGGAAGCATTGAATCACTAAAGAGGAGGAATTAACGCATAATGAGTACTGGTAAAGTTGTACAAGTTATTGGACCAGTTGTCGACGTTGAGTTTCCCTTAGATAGTGACTTACCAAAAATCAACGACGCTCTTAAAGTTAAAAAAGGTGAAAACGACGTCTTAGTTACGGAAGTTGCCCTTGAATTAGGTGATGGAGTGGTTAGAACGATTGCCATGGACGGAACTGATGGTTTACGTCGTGGTATGGAAGTTGAAAATACAGGAAATCCAATTGAAGTTCCTGTTGGTAATGACACTCTAGGTCGAGTATTTAACGTTTTAGGTGAAACCATTGATGGCGGACCACAATTTGGTCCAGATGCCGAACGATGGGGAATTCATCGTCAAGCACCAAAGTTTGATGAAATTAATCCATCAACGGAAGTGCTTGAAACTGGGATCAAAGTTATTGATTTACTTGCCCCTTATATTCGAGGTGGTAAAGTTGGATTATTCGGTGGTGCCGGAGTTGGTAAAACCGTTTTAATCCAAGAATTGATTCATAATATTGCCCAAGGACACAATGGGATTTCAGTCTTTACTGGAGTTGGGGAAAGAACCCGTGAAGGTAATGATATGTACTTCGAAATGAAAGGCTCCGGAGTATTGAAACAAACTGCCATGGTGTATGGACAAATGAACGAGCCACCTGGTGCTCGAATGCGGGTCGCATTAACTGGATTAACGTTAGCTGAATACTTCCGTGATGAAGAAGGTAAAGATGTGTTATTGTTCATTGATAACATCTTCCGATTCACGCAAGCCGGGACTGAAGTTTCCGCTTTGTTAGGTCGGATTCCATCTGCCGTAGGTTACCAACCTACGCTTGCTACTGAAATGGGACAACTTCAAGAACGAATTACATCAACTAAAAAGGGTGCAATCACTTCAATTCAAGCTGTTTATGTTCCAGCCGATGATTATACCGATCCTGCTCCTGCAACGACCTTCGCCCATTTGGACGCAACCACTAACTTGGAACGTTCATTAACGCAACAAGGTATTTATCCAGCCGTTGATCCGTTAGCTTCAACTTCATCGGCCTTGGATCCTAACATTGTTGGTGACGAACACTTTAAAGTAGCTAGTGAAGTACAACATGAATTACAAAGATATCGTGAACTTCAAGATATTATTTCAATCTTAGGGATGGATGAATTATCAGACGAAGAAAAGACCATTGTTGGCCGTGCTCGTCGGATTCAATTCTTCTTATCACAACCTTTCTCTGTTGCAGAAACGTTTACTGGAGTTCCCGGTAAATACGTCCCTGTTAAAGATACTGTGGCTGGATTTAAGGGTATTTTAGAAGGTAAGTACGATGAAATACCTGAAGATTTCTTCAGAAACTGTGGTCCAATTGAAGATGTCGTTGCTAAATACAACGAATCTAAACAAGGAGCCAACAAATAAGGAGGGTTCTAATTGGCTGATAATAGTTCAGTGTTAACCGTTAGTATCGTTACTCCTGATGGTGAAGTATATTCAAATGAGAAATGTTCACTTGCAGTTGTGCAAACACAGTCAGGTGAATTAGGTATTATGGCTAATCAC